>JBJOPA010000365.1:0-7354 GCA_046051005.1 Bacteroidota bacterium | reverse complement strand
CAACTATCAACTCAATGATGAGTTGACACGCGCTTATTTGCAATCTTATGGCAAAGACCAAATACAAAAAAATATACACGTTGCTGAATGGCAGCCGATTGTAGATTTTGCTGATAACAATGTGCCAAATTACAATTATACGATTTCTAAACAGTACAATTCCTATGGTTCCACCGTTGAATCTTACATTGACGACATCAATAATGGTGGCGGTTTTGGCTCTCCTTTGGGTTTGTTGACGCTCAATCAAAAAGCCCTCACGCCCTTGTGGTTTATATCTAATTCGGGTGGAACTTACTTGCTAAATTTGCCAAAAGACTTGCTAAATGCTTCTTATTCAGACAAATTAGGAAACATCACAAAGCCTGTGATAAATATTTATGGCAAATACGATTTCACAGTTCCCAAAGGTTTAGGCGAAGAAATTATGCAAAAAATATCATCAAAAAAGAAAAAAATAGTGATTTTGCAACATAGCGGACACATTTTGATGGACAACGAACCCGATTTGCTTTACAATGAAGTAACAACGTTTGTGCGAACGCATAAATAAGCATAAGTCAATAGCTAATGTAGCCGTAAATTCCATAAAAAGAGCGAAAAAAGAGCAAATATACTGGGGGGTAGCATTTTTGAAATAAAATTGATGAAAAATGAAAAATAAAAAAGTATTAATTGAAAAATATTAGAAAAAGAATTAGTTAATTTAAAAAAAAGAAAAGAATGAGTATTTCAAAATCAGACAATCCTGCACTAATTTTAGTTGATATTCAAAAAGGATTTGAAAACGTAGCATATTGGGGTGGACAAAGAAATAATCCAAACGCCGAAAACAACGCAAGTGAACTCTTGAAACTTTGGAGAACTCATCATCTCCCAATTTTTCATGTTCAACATTGTTCTTCCATACCTACTTCGCTACTACACGAAACCCACGAAGGAAATGCTTTTCAAGAAATTGTAACACCTATCAACGGAGAACCCGTAATCAAAAAGAATGTAAATAGTGCTTTTATCGGAACAGATTTGAAAGCACAACTTGACAGCCAAAATATCACAAAACTTGTAATCGTAGGCTTGACAACCGACCATTGTGTCTCAACGACAACTAGAATGGCGGGAAATTTTGGTTTTGATACTTTTTTAGTGGCTGATGCAGTCGCAACATTTAATAAAAAAGGACTTGATGGACAAAACTATTCCGCAGAATTGATGCATGAAACAGCTTTAGCAAGTTTAAGCGATGAATTTGCTACCATCGTAACAACTGATTTTATTCAGAAAAATATTTCAGCAAAATAGCCAAAAATCAACAAATATACTGGGGGGTAGCATTTTTTATCTTAACAATTTTATATCTTTGCATAAGGCTCGTAAATAATTGTTTGTTATCTATAAATTTTATATTTTAAAAGGCATAAAGAATAAAATACCAATAACGTGAAAATTATAGAAATCAGTGAGATAGCAATAGAAAATTATCCGTATTGGATTGTTAAAAAAGGCGGTATAGATAAAAATGGCAATCAAACTATCCAAGAAGTTGACTTGCCAATATTTTTAGGTAAAATTGCCCATTTAGGCGAAAATTTAGATGCTATAATTGCCACATCTGATTTACAAGGAATAGTCAAACATGATGACAAAGAATATTTATTAGGCGAAAAACTTCCCGAGTTTTTATCTATTTATCTTGAACTGGAATTTCCTAAACTTGATAAAAATAGAATAGGTATTCTATTGTGTGGCGATTTATATGCTAATTTAGAAAAACGCGGAGTAGGTGGGAATGTCCAAAATATATGGAGAGAATTTAACAAATATTTTAAATGGGTTGTAGGAGTCGCAGGAAATCATGATGACTTTGGAAATATCCACGAATTTAACGCTTTCAGAAACGAGCAAAATATTTACTATCTACACAAAGACATTCAAAAAATTGATAGATTAAATTTTGGTGGAATAAGTGGCATTATTGGTCGTTCAGATAAACCTCAAAGAGTTGAAGAAAAAGAATATCTAATGTCATTAAAAAAAATGCTTTTAAAACAACCTTCATCTATATTATTACATCAAAGTCCAGACGTAAAAGCGGAAGATCTTGAGGGAAATGAAGCAATACGAAAAGTAATTGAATCTTCACCACAAAATTTAATATTTTGTGGGCATTCACATTGGAACAAACAGTTGGTCGTTCTAGAAAATGGAACCCAAATTGTTAATTTAGATGGCAAAGTATTAGTTTTAATAAATGATACATTAACTGGTCAAAAATGAGAACATAATATCTAGAAATTAGCAAACTGAAAGTTATTTCAATACATTTTCAAGCAAAAAATAGCCAAAAATCAACAAATATACTGGGGGGGGCATTATTTTCCAAAAAAAAACGCTCAAAACCAACTTTTTAATTTTACTAAAATTTTATTTGCCAAACTTTGTTGCCAACGATAGGCTTTGCGCAAACCTTGATAAACATCAGAACGAATTTCGAGCGGAATGGATTCCACTAAAATAGGACGTTGCGCCATCGGCGGCGTAACATTTTCAATGGCATGGGTCGCGCCTTTGCCCGCAATGTGATGCGTGAGCGAAGGATTTGGATATAAATTTAATTTGTCATTCAACAACGAAACCGCAAACCAACGCACCGCCCAAGAACTCACCCGACCCTCGATATGCCCAATCAACATGCGCCGAAAATCATACGCGCCCTCCAAATTAAAGGCTTCCAATAAATTTTTATCTTCCAACGCTTGTAATAATTTTTTACTGTCTGGCTCAAACAATTGCCAACGGTCTTCCCAAGTTGCCCAACCCCAACAATCTGGAACTGGCGTAAAAAAAGTTTCTGGAAAAGTATTTTTATTCGCAAAATAATTACACGCCCCAATGCTCAATACCTTCGACTCTTGGGCATAAAGGTCGAGCGAATCGTTCATAAAACGCAGAAAATAAGGCGAAGTCGTCAAATCATCTTCCAACACAATCACCCGACCGTGCGACTTACACAACTCCGTTACGCCGCTAATGATGGCAGTTGCCAAACCCAAATTTGAATCCTGCAATCGCAACACAACATTCGCAAAACGATGTTTTTTAGTTTCCAAAAACGCCAATTCTCTTACATTTTCAATATTTTTAAGCGTATTTTCAAGGGAATTTGGTTTTGCGCCGTCGCAAAAGATAACCAATTCCGTCGCAGTTGCCAATTCGTTGCGCGCCAATGCGTCGAGCGTGCGGGCAAGGTTTTCAGGACGATTATAGGCAAACAATGCCACAGGTGCAAGAAGCGATTTTTTTAGTTCCGTTTGATGTTCCAAATCTTTTTATCTTTGCTTTTGAATCCGTAAGGAATTAATATTTTTTAAAAATTTAAAAATCTTTTAATCATTTTTTTGATGACACAACACCCTTGGCACGAAGTTTCGGCAGGACGCGATACCCCCCTGTATGTGACGGCTGTAATCGAAATTCCACGCGGTTCACGCGAAAAATATGAAATTGACAAAGCCTCTGGACTCATTCGACTCGACCGATATCTGGCAGGTTCGATGGTCTATCCAACGCATTACGGCATCATTCCAAAAACAGTTTGGGACGATGGCGACCCGCTTGATATTTTGGTCATCACGTCGGCGCAAGTCGTGCCGCTTACGCTTATTGCCGTCCGCGTCATCGGCGTGATGCGCATGACCGACCAGCAACAAAGCGACGACAAAATTATTGCCGTTGCCGAACGCGACCCAACCGTAGCACACATCGAATCTATTAACGATTTGCCGCGCCATTTGTTAGTAGAAATCGAAAATTTCTTTGAAAATTATACAAAATTAGAAGGAAAAACAGTTGCCGTACATCAGTTTTTACCAAAACGGGAAGCCGAAAAAAGTATCGAACGCGCCTTGCGCATGTACGAAGAAATGTAAAAAATTATAAAAAAAATATATAGAAAATTACAAAAAAAAAGCCCGTTCTTTTGTCAAGAACGGGCTGTATATGTCAAATTATGAGATTATAACCTGAACGGTTATTATTTTAAAATTTCAACTTTTTTAATAATTTTGCTGCCGTTAAATGTGATGGCTTCCAACAAATAAAAACCATTGGTCAAGTCGCCGACAGACAATTTCGTTTGGCGCGTTTCGGGTGCAAATTTCTGTTCCAACACGACATTTCCCAAAATATTAAACACTCGAATTTGCATCAATTGGTGGTCGTCGCCATTCAAAAATACATTCAATTCATCTTTTGCAGGATTCGGATACACCAATAGGTCTTTTATACTGGGGGGTACATTTTTTGGACGTTCTACGATGGGAATTTCTGCATCTTCCACTTTCAACGCCATCAAATTGCCGTTTGCATCGGTCAAAAATGCGTTTTGTAATTTCACTTTCAATACTTTTTTAGAACCTTTTGCAAAACAGCAAATCACGTCTTCGCCAATCGCACGCACTATCGCCACTTCGCCCCAACCATTGCCCCGACTGCGCGCAGAAGGCGCAATGCCCGCCTCTACCCTACCGTCAATTGGCTGTTGCACCATTTGCAAAGTTGCCGATGGAAATTTGAGCCAATATTCTTCTTTAAAATCAATACTCCAATCATCTCGCCAACGCACGGCATCATAATTTAGGATAAAACCCAATCCTTTTGCATCGAAAACAGGATTTTGAGCATCGCCCAACAATAATTTAAAAGTTACCATATCTCCTGCGCTCATGGTGCTTTGTTGCGGAACCAATCGCAAAGGAATGTTGCTTGGAAATGGGATAGAACGACTTTGATAAGTGCGTATTTTTCCATAATTTTCCGCAATTGCCATCGTATCGGCGGCAGAAATCAAACCATCACCATTTGTATCGGCATATTTTAAATTTCTTCCGTTGGTGCTGTTTTGATTCCAATTGTCTGCATTTTGTGGTGACCATTGCGTATTTATATTGTTTCGAGGAATGCCTTGTTGACCAATATTTTCTGCTACGATAAACATGTCTCGCATATCAACCACTCCGTCTGCATTCGCATCGCCTGCCCACAAACAATCTTCACTAACACAATTTGGACGCATATTCAACACATCAATCGCCGTTTGAATCACGATTTCTTGCCCACTCACTTTATATTTTACTTCAAAATAATCGGTCGAACGGCTACCGTCGGGCGTATAGATGAGTTGACGACTGCGCGAATTATAATCCAACGTTCCCGACATCGGTGCGCGCTGAATTAAAAATGAATAATCGGTTATCGGAACTGAATAATTTAAAATTAAAGGCGTATTTTCATAAGCATTGAAGCGATAAAAATCTGAATTGGGTTGGAAAGTCGAAACCATGACGCGCACTTTTCCAATTTCTCTAATCGGCGCGCCGTTTTGCGTAGCGCGATACGTAAACGTCGCAACGCCCTCAAAATTTGGATGGGGCGTAAAGCGGATTTGCGTTCCGTTTATGATTTGCGCGGTGCCGTTGGTGTCTGATGTCACCGACTGAATTTGTAACGAAGTGCCGTTGTCATTTTGTAAAACGGGAATCAAAATTGAACTATTTGGCACTAAAAACGCTTCGTCGGGTTGAAGATACTGGGGGGGGGCGTTTTTTTGATATACTTCAATTTGTACATTCAGTTTTTTTCCCGCGCTGTTTTGAAAATCAAAATAATCTTGACCAACGAAATTTTGTTGCGGAACAAATAGAAAAATCGGTGCAGGATTCGCCAAATTTCCATATTGCGGAGCCGAAACAAGCTGATTTAAGACAAAACCGTCGGGCAATAAAAATTTTGCGGTCGTATTTTTTTCTGTAAACACGTGAATGGTGTCCACGTCAGGCAATTCTTGGGGCGTTACGTAAAGCGTCGCCAAACCGACGGCACAACGATTTCGGTCGCTGCAAACCAAATAATTCAGATGTGTTAATCCCGAAAAATTTGGATTTGGAACAAAAATAATGTCGTTGCCCACCACCCTTGCCGTACCGTTGTTGACAAGCGGAACCGCAGCCAACCGCAACACGCCGTATTGAATGGTATCATTTGCCAATGGCGAAAATCGTATTGGGTTTTGTTGCCGCGCCATGATGTTGTCGTCTGCGACGGTCATCAGATTGGCTTGCACGCGCATTACAAAAGTTTGTTCTTCCCAAATAGCGGGCATGGTTGGAATCAACAGACGAAGTCGAAACGTGTCTGTTCCAATAAAATTGGCATTGGGTTTATACTGCAACGTGATGGTTTGTTGACCGTCGCCCTCCAATTGCAACGTCCCATTTCGGGGCAATTGTTGCGTATTAGCGCGAAATGCCTCCACTTCTTGCTGCCATTTGTCGTCATTATAGACAATTGATGATTGAATTGTTTGAGCTTGAGCGAACATGGGAGTCATCAACGTCACAATTGCCGACCATATTTTCCAAACCTTTCGGTTGGTGCGATTTTGTATCGAAGCTATCATTGTGTAGTTTTTAAAAAATTAACTAATAAAGTTATGAACAAAATTTATCTTTCCGATTTTTAATTATATGTTTTCCTACATTTGAAACACAATATTTTGTAAAATATTTTATTTAAAATTTCATAAAATATTTATAATCAATTTTTTACAAAAAAATAATTTTGAAAAAAAATAATTTTGTGAAGCTATTTTTTTTCATATTTTTTTTAAAAAAAGAAAACACGCGCTTCAACGCCGTGCGAAGAAACCGTGAATTAGAAAAAAAAATACGAAACCAAATGCGTTCGCACACACGCGACGCAGTATTGGAAAGGTATTGATATACTTTAAAAAATCGGATTAATTTTGAAAAATGTGGGATAGTTATAATTTGTAGCAGCGAGTCTGTTATCGTAGTTCTCTTACAAATGATGGACAAAGGTATCACGTTTTTTTATTTTATACAAATAATTCATATTAATTTTTGAATATTTTTAAAAAATTTACATAACATAGAAAACGCAATTTATAAATCTACTTTTTTGCTCATTTTTTTTTGAAAAAATGCTACCCCCCAGTATAAGCCCCCATTTTTGGGTTATTTATTTCAATTTTCAGATAAATTAGGATTTAAGACTTCAAAAAAGTGGATTTGCGTTAGTTTTTCTAAAAAAGTCAAGATAAAATCAATGTTTTTGCGGAAAAAACGGTGGAATTGCGGAAAAAACGCAGGTTTTCACGGAAAAAACGTGAGAAATGCGGAAAAAACGTGAGAAATGCGGAAAAATCAGCGGAAATGCGGAAAAAACGCAAGAATTGCGGAAAAAACAGCCCATTTTTTTTATTTGACGACATTTTTGCGGATTTTTCGGCGATTTTCACTTGAAAACAGCGATTTTTCCGAAAAAGATGGGCAAC
>JBJOPA010000364.1:0-3784 GCA_046051005.1 Bacteroidota bacterium | reverse complement strand
CTCTCGTAAGGTTTGTTCGCTTCTATTTTATAAAAAAATCTAAAAAGAAGCCACCCCCCAGTATAAATAACATTTTTTGAAAAAACAATTTTTAAGTTTCAGCGTTTTAAGGCATTGTAACTTTCAAATCGCTTTTTTTATGAAACTATTTAATTATTTGTTACTTTCGTTTTGTTTTTTGTCGTTCACTTTTGCGCCGCCGAAGGGAACGATTTATCTTCAAATCAATAATGTTCGCAATGCGAAGGGAAATATTGCGCTTCAATTGTTAGACGGACAGCAAAAAGTGTTGAAACAAATATATGTAACGGCACAAAAAGGTACGGTAAACTACCAATTTACCGATTTGCCAAACGGTTTTTATGCCATTCAAATTTATCACGACGAAAATAACAATCAAAAAATAGATTTTGGCGTGTTCGGCGCGCCAACCGAAGGTTACGCATTTTCCAACAACGCACGCGGTTTTATGAGTGCGCCCAAATTTGCTGCCCAATTATTTGAACTAAAACAAACAACAGGTCAAAATATTAAATTGATTTACTAAAAAAAAATCAATTATTGTTTCGGAATTGGCGAGCCATGCGGGTCTGTTTCTGGAAATCCAAGATGTTCATCAACTTCATTCAACAATTCTTCGGACAAAAAATGTTCTAACAAATCGGCATCTTCGTGGACTTGTTCTTCCGAAAGTCCCATTTCTGTTGCCAAAAAAGTTTCCCAAAGTCGGTGCGCACGCACGAGTTTCGATGCAATTTCGACCCCCCCAGTATCCAGCGAAATTTGTCCCGTATTTTCTTCAAATTGTAAGAGTTTTTGTTGTTTCAAATGGTTTAAATGCTTTTTGAGTTGTGCATCAGAAATTGTTAATTTCTTTGCAAGATTTTCAAAATTTAATCCATTATCGGGTTCATTCTTTAAATCTAATTTCATGGCTCCTTTCAATACGTCTTCGAGTTCGATGCGCTGTTTTAAGGCTTGTTTTTGCATCAATTTCCTTACAAATCCTTTCTTGGGCGCGAACAAAACCGTTAAAAAATAGAGTAGGGTAGCCACTACGCACATCGCGGGACCAGGCGTAGTTTCGAGTAAAACGGCGGCGACAAAACCCAAAATGGCGGACAATGCGCCCATCAAACCCGAAATCCAAAGCACATTTCGCAATCGGTCGGACAATAAAAGTGCCGTCGAAGCGGGCGTAATCAGCATCGCGACCACCAAAATAACGCCCACCGTTCGCAACGCCGCGACGATGGAAAAAGACAACAACAACATCAAAAAATAATGAACCGTTTGGACAGAAATGCCCATCACCTGCGCCACAACGGATTGAAAAGTGGTTACAAAAAGATAGCGATAGAACAACGCGACGCTCGAAATCACCAAAATCGCTACGCCCAACGTGAGCCACAAATCGGCATCAGAAACGCCAAGAATATTGCCAAATAAAAAATCTTTTAAATCCAAATGAACGCCTTGCCCGTGGCTTAACCACGAAATGCCCATCACGCCAAGCGAAAACATGGCGGTGAAAACGATGCCGATTGCCGCATCATTTTTGGTTCGTACATTTTGTTGAATCCACGTTATCAGCAAAGCTGCCAGCAAACCCGCCACCACTGCGCCCACAAAAAAACCAAAAGTAGAGAGTCCCACCAATAAAAAAGCAACCACCACACCCGGCAAAACAGCATGACTAAGCGCATCGCCGATTAAAGACATGTTGCGCAAGACAATAAAACAACCCAACACGCCACACATAATGCCCACCAAACCCGCCGCACACAAGGCGCGAATCGCCCAAGTTTGGGACATCAAATTCAAAAAATCTGCCATTCTTATAATTTTCTCCGTTTGTTTCTATGAAAAAAAATGATGCGTTATGAAATTTCAGAACAAAGTTGCAACTTTGTTCTCAATCTTGGAAAGATTGGAGCTTTTTTTTTCAAAAATAATAAAATCAAAATGGTAAAAAAGAAAAAATATGGCGTAACAAATTTAGAACCTTTGGAATATGTTGCCCAAATCAGAACTATTTTTCGGGAAAAAGGAAATGTAGAAAGTAGTGAGAAATATCGAAATTATATGAAACAGCGCGTGGATTTTTTTGGACTCACCGCGCCTGTTTGGGTGGCTTTGTCAAAAGATTTCTTTGAAAAAAATGGCGTGCCTGTCACTCAAAATATGTGGGAAGTTGTCCGAATTTGTTTTGCAGAAGAATGTCGAGAAATGCATTATTTTGCACTCGAAATTGTACAAAATGAAATCGAAAGAAACCCCGACGCATCGCCCGATTTGATTGAATTGTTAGAAGAACTCGTCCTCACGCAATCTTGGTGGGACACCGTAGATTGGTTGGCAAAGCTGATTGCGCTACATTTTCAACGATTTACGCATCAAGAAAATCCTAAAACGTGGGAATGGATTGAACACGAAGATATGTGGCTTCAACGAATTGCCGTTACCTATCAACGATATTACAAAGTCAAAACCGATGAAGAAAAACTATTCGCCTTTGTGTTGAAAATTGCGCATTCACGCGAGTTTTTTCTACAAAAAGGCGCAGGTTGGGCGTTGAGAGAATATGCAAGATGGAACGCCGAAGCCGTCAAAGATTTTGTGGCAACACATTACGACAAACTCGCGCCGTTGACGCGCCGAGAAGCACTCCGACATTTTCAAAAATGAAAATATACTGGGGGGGCAATAATTTTGTTTAATTAATGCGTTCGTCGCAAGGCGGCAAACGCAATGTGTAATGAAGCAAATCAAATTTTAATGATTTTAAATTTGCGGGTTGCTTTGCGATTGTTTTCTTTTTCGCTGATATATTGTCGGATAATTCGATTTGTTTCGGCATTTGATGGAAAATTATTGATGCACTCGAACAAATCTTCTTCCCGAAGTGCGGAATCTGTATCAATGTATCCAAAACCGCGATAGGTTCCTTCTTCCACCAAAACAACTGCCCATTCGTCTTTGGTTTTGCCTTCTTCGAGTATAAAAAAGTCAAATTCAAAAGGTGTTTCGGCTTTCGCCAAAATGGTTTCGGTTCGTTGATTGTAAGATTCGGCGGACTCATTTCCGATACATGCACCCTTGCAAACGCCAATTTGTTGCGAAAAACACCCCCCCCCAGTATTCCAGTCAAAATTGAGGTCAATTAGTCGTTCGCAAAGGTCAAATTGTTTTACCCAAACCCAAAGCGTATTTTTGGCATCGCTCAATTTTGTAAATTCTGCTACAATTTTATTTTTTTTACGAATCGTCGCCACATTTTTGGACGCAAAAAAACGCACAAACCCTCGTTCATCTTGATAAGAAAAAACGGCGTATGGAAAGTTGACATTGCGTTGCGCTTTGTTGACATCGGGCTTGATGCGTTTGATTTCATGACTTTCTAACAACAATGCCACCAATTCGCTGCCCGTTTCTTCAAAAGAAATATCGTGTACGATGGCTTGCAACTTGGCTGCTTTTTCGGTTTGGTCGGCAAAATGTTCAAAAATTCGTTTCTTAATATTTATACTTTTTCCCACATAAACGACATCGCCTTTGAAGTTGTGGAGATAATAAACGCCGCAAGTTTCGGGCAACTCGTGCAATTTTTTGACAGAAAGATTGGCGGGTAATTTCGATTCCTTAATTCCCAAATTCACCAAGTCATCTATTTGTTCGAGGTTTTCAGGTTTTGCGATGATTTTCTCAAATATTTCTGTCGTTGCCAACGCATCAGCCAAAGCGCGGTGACGGTCGGTTACTTTTAAACGAAAATGTTGAATTA
>JBJOPA010000363.1:0-18123 GCA_046051005.1 Bacteroidota bacterium | reverse complement strand
TTTCATTTCTATCATTCGTCCAGTTCAAAAAACGATAGCCCACAGCAGCCCGCGCCACCAACGTCGCTACACTGCCGAATGCAAAATTGCCCCCCCCAGTAGCGCTGCCTTTTTGAGGGTCGGAAGACGACGCTACGACATTAAAACAAGCCACATCGGGGCAATAATAATTGACACGCCAACCACCAAAATGCGTCGCTGCATCTGTCACGAAGTGAAGTAAAAAACCGCCACGCACCGACACAAAAGAATCTCGACTCAACGGCGAACGAACCACGCCCAGCAATTGCGGCAATCCATTGACATAATTATAAATTTCAACATAATCACAACATGGTTCTAACGAAACTTCTGAAAATCGCAAAACGGTGCGACTACTGTCTCCATTTGTCGGGCGGATTCGGTAGTAACAATCCAAATTATCGCCATACGGCAGGCTATCGCTGCCATCTGTAAAAGTAGCGGCACAATCCGAAAAAAATGTAGTGTCCCGACAAGTCGGACGCGGTCGAAAAATACCAAAAATAGTGCGATGACCAACCGCCGAAAACTGAAACGTATCCGAAGTAGAAAGCGTCACGAAGTCTTGATGCCATCTGACAAACTCATATTGTGGCGAGGCGGGTTGCGCCACCAATGTGACACGCTGATTGGCGCGATAGATGCCCCCCCCCAGTATCCGACCCGTCGTAGGCGCAAAATTTGGCGTAATGATGCGATAACGCGGTTGTTGACTGCTTGCGTAACGCGCACGCCAACCGCCGCCAGATACCGTTCCGTTGGTGACAAAATGCAAATGTAATGCACCAGTGTTGGTAACAAAAGTATCGGAAATTTGTAGATTCCGCACGCTGCCTATCCAACGCATATCAGGGTCAAAACCTTCATATATTTCTACATAGTCGCAACAAGGTTCTGTGTCGAAGGCATCAAAATTTAGTTCAATTGTCGTATTTCCGTTGGAAGGGACAATGGAATACCAACAATCTGCATTATTGGCATAACTCGTGTTGCCGCTACCGTCTTCGATGACACCCGAAGTTGCGGTATAATAAGCGGTATCTTGACAACCCTGCCGCAATCGAAACACCGCCGTCAAATGCCGATGCGCCGCTGCCAAAAACCGAAACGTATCCGCTAAACTCAACGTATCATCGCCCTGCCGCCAACCAACAAACACATACTGGGGGGCAGTCGGCGTAGCCACCAATCTAACCGAATCATTGGGGTTAAAGACAATAGCGGGGTGACCGTCGCCGCTTGTCACCAACGCCCGCCCCATTGAAGGCGGTGACGCAACCGCATCAATGACATATTGTTGTCGTGCAGCACTGCTAAATTGCGCCGCCCAACCCAAATCAGCAATCGAGCCATCGGTCACAAACCGAATCAATAATTGCCCCGTCGAAGAAGTGACAACGGGCGGAATTTCACCCCCACTCCATGCACCCAATAGCGGTGCAGTCGTATCGCTTCCTGCATAGAGATACACCCAATCGCGCTGGAGTTGGGTTTTAAAATTTAAAAATTGAAGCGTCAAAAACGGATTGCCCGTAGGTGCGCGCAATAGCCAACGACAATCTGAATTGTTTTCATAGGATTGTTCGCCGCTTCCGTCGGTCACGATGCCTTGCGCCGCCGCTATGATTTGCCTATTGCCGCAATTGGAATTATTATTGACTGTTGCCTGAAAACGCCTTGTCCAACGATAATTGTTATTTTCATCGGTTTCGGCTATCCAATCATCAATATCTATCGTAGATTTAATATAAAATCTTCCTGTTTCCATTACATCTTTCACCGCAATTGCAAAATCTGACGCATAGGTCTGACCCATTGCCAAAGGCAACACGGAAAAATGATTGGTCAATAAACGCCCTTCTTCTGTCGTGTCCGATGCCACTAAAAATGAAATCGTTGAAGCATCAGCATTTGCGTTTCCTGCATTTATAATTTCATAATTAACATAAATCGTATCATTTTGAAGCCGTATTTGATGCGTCGAAAATCTTAAATCAGGTCTATTTCCCACGCCACACGACAACTGAAACTTACGATTGAGGTGGCATTGGGCATTATCAAATTCCAGTCGTTCTGCGATTTCATCGTCAGGGTCAACGATGTAACCCACAAAATAACGCCCATTCGGGATATTGGGCAATACATCACAGACATTGACCGAAAAAGTATCTAAAATATACCCCCCCCCAGTACAAACGCCTAAAATATGGCTTCCCAATACAAAATCTGTCGTCGTCATGCGGTCATCGGTGGAAAGATAATACGTCACTCGCGCACCCGAAACCTGCGTGCGTCCCATATTCCCCACGCGCAGTCGAACCGACAACGCATTGCCCGTCATCAAAACCGTATCCGCCAAAATTGTTAAATCTGGCAACAACGTATCGGCAGCCTTTAACAAAGCGCGATAGGCATTGACGCGCCCATAACCCATCTGAAAACTCCAAGTCCCCAACGGCTGATTTGGGTGGATAGCATAGGGCATTTGACCCACTTTTTCAGTAGTCGTCAATAAAATTTGGGCAATTTGTTGGGCATTTAACTGCGTGTCCACCGAAGCAATCAAGCCTGCCACCGCCGCAACAATGGGGCAAGCCGCCGAAGTTCCGCCAAAATTGGTGGTATAATCCGACTGGGAGTTATACCCATTTTCGCCTTGTCGGTCGGTCGTGACGATGCCCACACCTGGCGCAACGATGGCTAATTTCGAGCCATAATTTGAAAAATCCGCCAAAGCGTCGGTGTTTGTCGTCGCGCCCACCGCCCACACACGCGAGGCGATGGCGGGCAGCCGAATATCTACCGAATTGGTATTTCCAGCCGATGCCAACATCACGATTCCCTTTCGATTTCTGCCTTCGGTGGCGATAAAATCATAAATATCGGCATCGGCTTGGGTATAAGGACTGCTATAACTCATGCTATTGGCGACCACGTTTGGTTGCTGAATGATTTGATTTGCTGCACGCGCCAATATTTGTGTAGTGGTCTGAAAACTCCCAAAAATGGTCGTATTGAATCCAATTTGAATGGGCATTATTTTCAATTGGTCGCCCACACTCGCGATTCCTGTTTGATTGTTGTTCTTTGCGCCAATCAATCCTGCACAGGCTTGGGCGTGGTTGGCGTATTCGTTTTCTGGCGCAAGATTTTGGTTGTTTTCGACGGCATTGTAAGGCGCGTGCCATTTGCCAATAAAATCGGGGTGCGACAATTCCACGCCGTTTGCGTCCATCATGGCTACGACAAGCGAACTGCGCCCACGAGAAATTTCCCACGCAGAATCTGCATCAATATCAACATCAGAATTTTGTTTCAAAAACCATTGTTGAGAAAACAAACTGTCGTTGGGAATCACATCTTGCCGCGCCGTTTTGACAAAATCGGGCATGGCATAGGCAACCCGTCCCGTCTCGAAAAGGCGGTTGGCGGTTTCCAAAATAGGAATATCGTCAGGCGTTTTGACAATATAAATCGAAATTCCATCGCCAAACATCAAGCGATTTTCGACCTTAAAACCTTTTTCGGAAGGGAAAAACGTAGCCAAAATTGCAGATTCGTCTTCCAATTGATTGGCTTTGAAAACAATACGCGAAGTCAACAAAAACGTGTCATGGGTTTCTGTTTCCAATGCTGCCGAAATACGACGAACGCCTTTTGTACGTTTCAATTGCGCAAAAGCCCGTTGTCGCTCAATTTTTTGAGTGTCAATTTTGAGCCACGCGCTGCGTTCGGGTGCGCATGAACGGGACGATTCTAACCAATCGAAAAGCAAAAGCGGCATCGAATCTGAATCGAAACCAACAAAAAACTCGTCATCTATTGTTTTGAGTTTTTGTTTTTTGTCATCGTTATAAAAAAAAGTTTGCTCGGAATTTTGTCCAAAACTCAACGAACATTGACACGTGAAACACGCCAACAAAAGCAAGTAAGACTTCATCATCATTTTTGTTTTAAAAATAATGGGTTAAAAATGAAAATTCGTGAAAGAAAATCTAAAATGAATTGGTTTATTTTTTCTATGTTTAATAAAATGTCAAATAGTAAAAGTGAATAAAAAAATAAATCGTGCGTCAAAATCTTATACAAAAATAACGTTTTTTTTTTAAGTGAATGTTTTTTTTGTTGAAATAATAAAAAAAATGAATGTAATTAACAAAAAAGCAAAAAAAAAACGTGTTTTTCTAGTAGAAAAACACGTTTTTTGATGACAGATACTGGGGGGGGGATATTTTTCAAAAAAAAAAGCACACCGAAAACTCGATGTACTTTTTTGCGGTCCGGACGGGACTCGAACCCGCGACCTCCGCCGTGACAGGGCGGCATTCTAACCAACTGAACTACCAAACCGTTTACAATTCCTTCAAATTGCGATGCAAAGATACGCGCACTTTTAGCAAACCACCAAATTTTTTTTAAACTTTTTTTCATTTTTTTGAAAAAAAATTTCTTTTGCGAAAAAACAACGCCAAAATCACATTTTTTCAACACAATTTTGCCAAAAAGGTGTAATTTTGCAGTCAATTTTTTTCAAAATACGTTCTAATTTTTTTTCAAAAAAATGGCTACACCGAAATCTGTTGCTTTTCATACACTCGGTTGCAAACTAAACTATTCTGAAACATCAAGCATTCAACGTCAATTTGAAGACAAAGGTTTCTTTGTCAACGAATTTGAGACGGGCGCAGATGTTTTTGTCATCAATACTTGTTCTGTAACCGATTTTGCCGACCAAAAATGTCGGCAAATCGTTCGTCGCGCCTTGCGGCAATCGCCCGATGCGTTGGTGGTCGTTGTGGGTTGCTACGCGCAACTCAAACCGCAAGAAATTGCCGACATCGATGGCGTGGATTTGGTGTTGGGCGCAGCAGAAAAATTTAGAATTTTAGACTATATTGATGGACTTTCCAAAACGCAAGGCAAAGGCATGGTCTCGGCAGGCGAAGTTCGACAAGCCAACACGTTTCACGATGCGTTTTCTTTTGGCGACCGCACGCGCTCATTTTTGAAAATTCAAGACGGTTGTAATTATAAATGCACATTTTGCACCATTCCGCAGGCGCGTGGCGCGAGTCGGAGCGACAAAGTGGAAAATGTGGTCGCAAATGCTCAAAAAATCGGCGAATCTGGCGTAAAAGAAATTGTATTGGCAGGCGTAAATCTTGGCGATTTTGGCAACGGAACTGCCGTCATTGAAGGCGAAAAAGTAAAAAAAGAAGCACTTTTCATTGATTTGATTCAAGAATTAGACAAAGTCGAAAGCATTGAAAGATTCCGAATTTCGAGCATTGAACCCAATTTGTTGACCGATGAAATCATCGAATTTGTGTCGAAAAGCAAGCGTTTTGTGCCACATTTCCACATTCCTTTGCAATCTGGAAATGACAAACAACTTGCCCAAATGCGCCGCCGCTACAAGCGCGAACTCTATCAAAGTCGCGTCGAAACCATCAAAAAAATGATGCCGCACGCCTGTATCGGCGTTGATGCCATCGTCGGTTTTCCCGACGAAACCGATGCAGATTTTGACGAAACCTACCGTTTCATCAATAGCCTCGACATTTCTTATTTGCACGTTTTTACGTATTCCGAACGCGCCAACACGCCCGCAGCCGACATGCAAAATCCCGTGCCAATGCACAAAAGACGCGAACGAAACGAAATGTTGCGCATCTTGTCAGAAAAGAAAAAACGCGCTTTCTACGAACCATTTATTGGCGAAACGAGAACTGTTTTGCTTGAAAATCATAAAAATCCTACACTTTTTACTGGTTTTACGGACAATTACTTGAAAGTTGAAATCCCGAAAATGGATTTAGAAAATCGAAACGCCAACGAATTGCATCAAATCCAAATTGAAGGTTTTACGAAAGATGGCGACTTGAAAGCACATTTTGTTTCTCAAAAAATGCACGTTTAAAAAAAATAAATTTCTCAAAAAAAGCTGCGGTGGTTTCAAAAAAATTTATACTTTTATGGAATTTTTTGAACCCATCGCGGCTTTTTTGTTAACCGCCTTATAAAAATTTCATTTTATGAAAATATTTTATCTATTGCCATTTTTTATGTTGACCACAGCAATGACTTGTCAATCAACATCAAAAAATGCCCCCCCCCAGTATCCAACCGTCCAAAAGGACTCCATTCCGCCGCAAACTACTTTTTCTGAAAAAATGCGCGGCATCACGGTCGTTGCGCCGCAACGCGCCTTCGAGCAAGACCAAATGGACAGCGTCCGCGCAACGGGCGCGAACTTTATCGCCCTCGTTCCCTACGGTTTTACGCAGATAGGCGAGCCACACGTGCAGTATGGAAAGGGTTGGCAATGGTGGGGCGAGCGTCCAGAAGGCGTGCGCGGCATGTCAAAAATGGCACACGCGGCGGGTTTGAAAGTGTTGTTGAAACCACAAGTTTATGTGCCATCGGGCTGGCCCGGAAGCATTTTTTTTGAAAAAGAAGCCGATGCACAGCAATGGGAAAATGAATATGAAAAATTCATTATGATTTTTGTAGAAATTGCCGTTGAAGAAAAAATTGATGCGTTTTGTGTCGGTACAGAATTTCGACAATTGGAAGTCAAACGACCACAATTTTGGCGCAACTTGATTCAAAAAATTCGGAAAAAATATTCAGGGCAACTCACCTATTCTGCCAACTGGGATAGTTTCGAGGAAGTGCCTTTTTGGGACGCACTCGATTTTGTGGGAACCAACGCCTACTTCCCGTTGGTCGAAAAAGACACCCCCCCAGTATCCGAGCTTTGCGAGGCTTGGAAACCGATTGCGCAACGCTTCCAAACGTTCTATGAAAAGGTCAAAAAACCAATTTGTTTCACCGAATATGGCTATTTGACAGTCAACGGCGCAGCAGGAAAAACGTGGTTGCTCGAAAAAGATGTCAAAAAACGCACCATCAATCAGCATGCGCAAGCCAATGCCTACGAAGCATTGTTCCGCACTTTTGGCGAAAAAAAATATTGGAACGGCGGTTTTGTCTGGAAATGGTTTCCAAAAGGAATGGGACACGAAGGCTATCCAGAACGCGATTACACGCCCCAACAAAAACAAGCGCAACAAGTATTAACCAAATTTTATAGTTTCTGAAATTTATAAAAAAATATTTTAGTGAAGAATTTGTTTGCGAAAATCAAGCAAAAAAACGTATCTTTGCAACGTTTTGAAAAAAAATTAGTGTCTAAAAAGAGAAGAAAGTACGAATATGTCATTTGAAATCGTAGGGAAATTGTATCGTAAATTTCCAGCAGAAAATAAGTCGCAAACCTTCCAAACCCGCGAGTTTGTGATTGAAATCATGGACGGCAACTATCCGCAAGTCATTCGCTTCCAATTGGTGCAAGACCGTTGTTCGCAGCTTGACCCCTTCAACGAAGGCGAAGAAATCAAAGTTTATTTTGACCTTCGCGGACGCGAGTGGAATGGCAAATTTTTGACCAACCTCAACGCATGGCGCATCGAACGTGGCGGCGCAGCAGACGAAAAAGCAGTGCCAGCAGCCAATCAAGCACCTGCCGCAGACGCGGGCTTTCCGACGATTGCAGACGCACCCATCGCACCCGCAGCAGACGACGATTTGCCGTTTTAAGATAAAAAATCAATTAATTTTAAAGTCAAACGAATTTTAAATTTTATTCATTCAATGGAAAAATTTGCGACCCTTACCAGTCGTTTTGTACCCCTTGAAATGGAACATATCGACACCGACCAAATCATTCCCGCCCGATTTTTGAAGGCGACGAGTAAGATGGGGTTTGGAAAAAATTTGTTCCGCGATTGGCGATACGACGCTGACGACGAAACACGCCCAAAAGCCGATTTTCCGCTCAACAATGCCCAATTGGAAGGGCAAATTTTGGTGGCAGGAAAAAATTTTGGTTGCGGGTCGAGTCGAGAACATGCGGCTTGGGCAATTGCTGATTATGGTTTCAAGGTGGTGGTTTCTAGCTTTTTTGCGGATATTTTTAAAAACAACGCGCTCAACAATGGCATTTTGCCGATTCAAGTGAGCGAAGATTTTTTGAAAAAAATATTTAGCCGAAAAAATACGGACACTTTGGAAGTGGATTTGGAAAACCAAACCATCAAAATCGTCGCCACCCAAGAGACCGAAAATTTTGACATCAATGCTTATAAAAAAACGTGTTTGCTCAATGGATACGATGATATTGATTTTCTATTGAGTTTGAAACCAGAAATCAAAGCATTTGAAAAAAATCGAAATTAAACGTTTCATATCATAAAAAAAAAGATTCGCCAACTGGTTTTGAACCGTTGGCGAATCTTTTTTTTTATATCCATTTTTAATTTCCTTTGAAAAAATCGGAAATGGTTTCAATGAAATTAGACGCAAGTTTTTCCTTTTTTTCGACCGATTTTTTGCCGTTTTGAGACTTGGATACTGGGGGGGGGGCTTTTTTCTTGACAACTTTGGTTGTTTTTGATTTTTTTTCTAAAACTTCCCCTTTTTTCGATTTTTCTTTTTTAGATTTTTCGACTGATTTTGGATATTGCGAAAAGTCTTTTTCTTTCAAAATTTGTTGCAAACCAAAACCCAACACTTGCGGCATTTTGGGCGGCAAAGCATGTGGCAAAAACCATTTGACGCTGCTAAATTTTTCTAATTCAAGCGATTTTGGCTCGCCTTCCCAAATTTCCGCCTTGAAAAAAAAGATAATTTCTGCATTTTTCGGCATAATTCGGTGCATGACGTGCAGCAAAGTCAAGTTTTTTTTCTTGATTTTGATGCCCACTTCTTCCTCCGTTTCGCGTATGAGTGCCTCTTTTGCAAACTCGGCAACCGCCACGCGCCCGCCCACGAGGGTAAAGCCGCCGCCATTTGCAGGGGTTTGTTCCAAAAAAAGCCACTCGCCATTGCGTTCCAAAATCAAGCGCGTGAGGAGTGTTGTTTTAGCTATCGCCATTTTTTTTTATACACAAATTAATATCAAAAAGAATATCAAGAGCAAAAGTGAGGTTTTTTTCACAATTTGACAACTTTTTTCTCAAAAAAAATCGAAAACAATAAACCAATACTTTCCGTCGTTGTTCTGTCGGTTGTGTTGAGTATCATTTGTTTTTATACGAATTTGATATTTTTTAAAAAGAATTAATAATGTTATATCCGAAAAACGTAGCAAAATACCCTTTTGGTATTTGTTACGTTTTTTTTATGCTTGCGGTTGAAGTGAAAAAAAACTTTTTGATTTGCCAATTGTTTCCTATTTTTGTAAAAATTGTGTCATCATTCGGAAAAAAAATTCCAATTTTGGAAACTCACTGGGTATTTCCCCTATTAATTTTTAAAAAATATGTTAGATGTTTTAAAGGATAAAAGCACACGTTTGTTTATTGTGTTGTCAGGTTTTTTCCTTGCCAATGCGTTGAGTGCCGAATTTATGGGCGTAAAAATATTTTCTCTCGAACAATCATTGGGTGTTTCGCCTGCAAACCTAAATTTATTTGGTCAACCTTTTTCTTTCAATTTGTCAGCGGGCGTTTTGTTGTGGCCCTTTGTGTTTGTGATGACGGACATTATCAACGAATATTATGGCAAAAAAGGTGTGAAAATGTTGTCGTTCCTCACGGCGGGTTTGATTGCTTATGGTTTTTTGATGTTCTTTTGGGCAATTCAACTCGCGCCTGCCAGTTTTTGGATAGAAAGCAAAAAAGTGGCGGGCGTTTCTGACATGAATGCCGCTTTTAGCCAAGTTTTTGGGCAAGGTTTGGGCATCATTTTAGGTTCGTTGGTGGCGTTTTTGGTGGGGCAGTTGGTGGACGTAACGGTTTTTCATCGCATCAAGCGCGTCACGGGAGACAAGCAAATTTGGCTGCGTTCGACGGGAAGCACGCTGGTTTCTCAATTTATTGATAGTTTCGTCGTCTTGTTTATTGCATTTTATTTCTATCCAAGATTGTTTCCGACGGGCGATGCGCCTTGGAGTTTTTTGACGGTTTTGAGTATTGGAATTGGAAATTATTTATATAAATTTTTATTAGCTTTGGCAATGACTCCCGTAGTTTATTTCGTACACGGAGCCATCGAAAAATATCTCGGAAAAGCTCGAGCCGAAGAAATGAAGGCAAAAGCCTCCGAAGAAAATTAAAAAAATGCTACCCCCCAGTATATTTTAACTAAAATTTGGTTTTATACTGGGGGGGAGCATTTTTTGTCTTTTTTTTTCGTTTTTTTGGAATCGAACGATTAAAAAAATATCAACACCAAACCTGAAAAACAAATGCTTTTGAAAACAAAAATATTTTCAAAAAAAAATCAAGTGAATGAGTAAATGACTCAAACACTTGATTTTTTTTTATTGTCCGTTCGACTTGAAATTAGGCTTTGACACCGCGTACCAAGACTTCGTCAATCAAACCGTAGGCTTTTGCTTCTTCTGCGCCCATCCAGTTGTCGCGTTCGCAATCTTCCGAAATTTTTTCGTAAGGTTGACCTGTGTGATGTGCCAAAATTTCATATAAATTTTTCTGCATTTTTTTAATGAGTTTATATGAAATTTCCATATCTGTCACCTGACCTTGCATGCCGCCGAGCGGTTGGTGAATCATGATATTGCTGTGCGTGAGGCATGAACGCTTTCCTTTTGCGCCCGCCGCCAACAAAACCGCGCCCATCGAAGCCGCCAAACCCGTACAAATCGTAGAAACATCGGGCGAAACATATTGCATGGCATCGTAAATCGCCAATCCGTCAATGACGGAACCACCGGGCGAATTGATGAAAATTTGGATGTCGCGTTTTGGGTCAATACTTTCCAAAAAAAGTAGTTGCGCCAAAATGATATTCGAGGGATAAGTCGAAACTTCTGTACCCAAAAATATGATTCTGTCCATCATCAATCGGCTAAAAACGTCCATTTGCGCCACGTTGAGCTGTCGCTCTTCCATGATGTATGGCGTGAGAGAGCCTTGCAAACCCGTCATGGTTTTTGCACTTTCGCTCAAATAACTTTCGACATTGTGACTGCCGATGCCGTGATGCTTGACGGCATATTTTTTAAATTCATCGTTTTGCGAAAACATATTCTTTCTATTTTTTTAGATGAAAAATTTTTTTTAAACTAAATACTGATAAAAAAAAATTACAAAATTTGGCTCTCATACTGGGGGGTCGCCTTTTTTGATTGTAAATCTACGATAATTGTTCAAATATAACGCCAAGCGTGAAAATATTTTTTTTGCTGACAAATTGACATAAAAAATACTTGGAGCGAATTAGAGATTTCTGTATTGAACGCCAAACTTACCGCCAAATGTTTCATTTGTGGATAAAATTTTTAATCCATCGCCATTATTAAAGGCATCAATGTTGCAAGTCATGGGTTCGATGGCAACACTTTGGCGATGCGGCGGCGTAAAGATTTGTAAAAAATTCCATTTTCCTTCGCCTGTTTCCTGCCAAAACGTCAGTTTTTTACGATTATTTTGCAAAATAGTTTTCGCCATTTTACCTTGTTGGGCGATAAAAAATCCGTTATCCAAATTTTCACCTTTCAAAGATTTCATTTTTTCAAAATCTTTGAAGTCTGTTTTTTTGCCCGTTGGCAACATTCGGTCGTCAATTTCAATTTTTTGGACATTTTTTGGCATTTGCAGTTTCAAGTCGTCCGCCCGCGAAAAACCAAAATACGGATGCCAACCCAATCCCATCGGAACAGGCGCGTGATGAAGATTAGTAACTTTCATCTCGACCGTAAAATCGCCTTTGGCGGTCAGCGAAAACGACATTTTCAAAACAAATGGAAACGGAAAACCTGAAACCGCGCCATCGTAGTGCCACGAAGCCGTCAAAACTCCTTTTTCGGGGGTCAATTTGACCGATTCGACTTGCATCGGCGCATTTTTCGCAAAACCGTGAATCGAATTTTGCGTAGCCGCATTATTTTTAGGAAATGAATATTTTTTGTCGGCGTGCTGATATTCGCCATCGCGCAATCGGTTGGGGTACGGAACCAAAATGGCACTTTTCGCCCAATGATTTTCGACCATTTCGGCGGCGGTCGAATAGCCGTCCACTATATTTTGATGTTCAAAAATCAAATCGGTGAGACAACAGCCAAAACGCGGCACAATCGCAAAGGCATTGCCCGCGTGCGAGATGCGGTGGCGTTCAAATTCACCAAAAGGTTCGACGGTGTGTAGAAACATAATTTCGTTAAAATTTTTCTATAAAAAACGCACAAAGGTAATTTTTTCTTTCAAAAAATAAAAAAAACGTATTTTTCTGCTTGAAAAATACGTTTTTTTTTGTTGGATACTGGGGGGTGTCTATTTTTTCAAAATTCGAGCGGTTGCGCCGAAACGTTTGCGAATGGCAGCCACACGCCGTTCCAATTCTTTGTCGCTTTCGTAGGCAAATCGGCAACCGATGCGGGTTGTGCCGTCCGTTTTGTCCCGATAAACGGTATAACCTAACGCTTGCACATTTTTTTCGGTGCGATGCGCATTGACGGGGTCGCTAAATGCGCCAACAATGACAATACATTCTGCCAATTTTTCCTTGACGGCAAGTATCGTTTTTTTACTGTTTTTATTATTTTTTTTATCGTCGTTGATGCTTTTTTCAAACGTTGCGGGCGGTTCGGATTCATTTTCCGACGGCAAATCGGGCAACTCCGTATGCGACGGATTGTTGTTGACAGGCGGCGGAATCGGCGGCGGCTGGTTGGTGTTTTCGAGACGAGGCGGTGCCTCTTCTATCGGTGGCGATGGAATGGGCATCGGTTTTTTCGCTTCGTTTAAGTACGTAAACAAAAAAGCAAGCAACAAAATGACCAAAACTATCAATGTCGGCGTAAAAAGTCCCACGTCGGGCGCGCCGCCACGTTCGGCGGGCAACTCCGTTTCGATGGGTTGGGCAGCCTTTGGCGCGGCAGTCACGGTGGCGGCAGGCAAATTATCTTCAAGCATGGGCATCAGCGTTGGGACGCTTTGCGCAGCGGTTTCACCTTTAAACATGGTTTCAAACAAAGGCATTCCCTTGTTTTGAGACTGTTTTTTTTCTATTACTTGCTCTAAAACGACTTGGGCGGCGGGTTTTTCTTCGGATTTTTGAGGCGTAATTTCGGGTTGAATCGTAGTTTGTGGCGACGCAATTTCAGATTTTGTGCGCGTCACGGGAACCAATCGAACCGTCGGAAGCCCAAAAGTTTCTGGGTTAAAATTGGTCGCATCTGATAAAAACTGAATGCAATGACTCGAATCCAGATACAACCGACCTACGCCCGACAACAACACCAACTCGCGACTTTCAAAAGCCAAACGACATTCCGAAACAAAATTTTCCATTTGAAAACGCGCTTCGGAAACCGACAAATTATATTTTTCGCGCAAATGTTGTGTCAACAAACCATCGTCGAGCAACAAACCCGTATCGAAACGCAACCGATATTGCGGCGGCGACAACACGCCTTGCAACTGGTCAAGCAAAGCCGACTGATATTCGCCGACGAAAGTTCCCAAGCCCGGCAACGCCAATTGCCCATGCTCAAACAACAAATCTCGAATTTCTTGACCAACCTTGATTTCCATCGTACTTTTTTTATTTTTTTTTGATTGCTTTTTGAAAAAAACGTATTTTAAAAAGTGGTCAAAAGTAAAAAAAAAAATTTAAACGGTAATTACTTTAATTTAAAAAATTATAATTTGATGAGAAAAACGTACTTTTTTCTGATTTTTTTGATGAAAAACAGGAAATATACTGGGGGGGGGCATTTTTAGACATTTTTTTTACTTTTTAAATCCGCGTTTATTCAAAAACTTTATACAACTTTGTAACTTATTTTTGTTAAAAAAAATTCACGCCTAAAATAAAGGTTTTATGTCGAAAAAAATACTTGGATTTACGTTGTTTCTCGGTTTTTTGCTCCTTTCCAATTGTGCAAAAACATTAGATTTGGAAAATATTGAACTTCCAAAACCCGAATTGGCGTTGCCCATTGCTGACGCAAATTCGAGTTTAGAAAAAATTGTGGGCAAATTTGACTCGCGGGCGTTCCTGCGCGTGGACGCGGGCGGGCAACTGACCCTCCAATACAAAGGCACGCTGATTGCCAAAACCACGACAAGTATTTTTGCGCAGTTTCAAAATATCTTTTTTCCGCTTTCGGACACCGTCACCAATTTGCCGTTCAACGTTCCCAATGGCGTGCGACTCGATTCGGTGGATTTGAAAAGCGGGCAAGTGCGTTCTACGATTTTTATGGTGGGACAATTTAGCGAACCGCTTGACATTACGATGCGGATTCCACAGATGCGCAAACGCGGTGTGCCGTTCACTTGGACTTATCGAACTGCCATGCCCTTGTTGACAGGTAATATTGACTCGACCGACCTTTCGGGTTACAGCATCATTCCGAACAACGATTCAATTCGGGTTTATTACACGGCGCGCAAAGTTTCGACGGGCGAACGGGTGAAAATTAACACTTTTTTTGCCGTCATGCGCGGTTTTCAGTTTGGCTATGCGCAAGGATATTTGGGCGCAAATGATTTCAACAACGACCCAGACACGATTCGTTTGGATTTGTTTAATAAATTTACGACAGGCGAAGTTTGGTTTCAAGAACCAAAAATCAAGGTGACGTTGCAAAATTCTTTTGGCGTACCGACCCGTTCTATTGTGAGATATGCCGATATTATCAGCGCGAATGGCTCCGTTTTGCCTATTCGGAGCAGCATTATTACGAGTGGCGTGAGTGCGGCTTATCCAAGTTTTCGAGAAATTGGGCAAACCAAAACCACGATTATTACCTTTGACAAAAGCAATTCTAACCTCGACTCTGTGATTGCCGCTGCGCCTGTGGCTTTGGCATATGACATTGACGGTGTGATGGATTCGACGGGTCGCGTGACAGGTTACATGACGGATTCGAGTAGTTTTGCGATGTTGGTGGACGTTGAATTGCCGCTTCACCTGCGCGCAAAAGGCTTTGAACTCACCGATACGATTGCGGCTTCCATGTCAGCCTTGAATGAAAATGCCAATAAAGCGGAATTGAAAATCGTTGCGGACAATGGTTTGCCGCTCGATGTGATTGTGCAAGGCTATTTTCTCAACGATGCGGGCGTGGTTCTGGACTCACTTTTCAGTCGTTCGACTGCGATTTTGAAAGGCGCAACGGTGGACAATAACGGCGAAGTGACGCAGCCAAGTCAGCAAATTACGCTGATTGGGATTGACGAAACACGGCGCGTCAAGTTGGCTTCGGCGACTAAATTGGCGGTCAAATATGCGCTTTCTACGTCTTTGAGTGGCACACGCCCTGTAAAATTGCGGCAGTCGCAAGCGTTGCGCGTGCGATTGGGTTTGTCTTTTGTTCCAAAATTGTAAAGCCGTTTTGATGCCGTCAAAAATGCCCCCCCCCAGTATAATCCCCCCTCAATCCCCCCGAAGGGAGGAAGCAAAAGTTTGGACGACTAAAAAAATATCAACGCCAAACCTGAAAAAGGGATTTTTTCTAAAAATAAAATTTTTTTTTCGTAAAAATGTTGAAAAACATTGAAAACCTGTTGATAATCTGTGGATAAAAATGTGGAGATAAAAACAGTAGATTTGCGATAAAAAAGTGCTATTTTTGCGTCTAATTTCAGTTTTTGGAAAAAATTTTAGCAAAATAGAAAAAATAAAATAATTTAAATATGAAATTCAGTGTTTCTTCTACCGACCTTTTAAAGCACTTGCAACTTGCAAATGGTGCCATCGGCTCGAATCCAGTGCTTCCGATTTTGGAAGATTTTTTGTTTTCGATTACCGAAAATAGATTGACCATTTCCGCAACGGACCTCGAAACGTCTATCACGACGAAACTCGATGTGACCAGCGACGGCGATGGTGCGGTGGCAGTACCTGCCAAAATTTTGCTCGATACGCTCAAAGCGTTGCCGGGTCAGCCTGTCACGATTTCGGTTAGCGAAGACAACTATGCCATCGAAATTACATCGGCTTATGGCAAATACAAATTGGTTGGCGAAAATGGAACCGACTTTCCGCGCATTCCAGAAGCGGAAGACGTAGAGGCAGTTTCGATGCCTTCGGCGACTTTGTTGCAAGGCATTACGAAAACGGTTTTTGCAACTTCAAATGACGAATTGCGTCCCGCGATGACGGGCGTTTTGTTTCAACTCGACGAAAATAAAATTACGTTTGTTGCTACCGATGCACATAAATTGGTGCGTTATACGTTCTCAAATATTACAAGCAACGTCAATACAACTTTTGTCGTTCCTAAAAAAGCATTGGGTTTGTTGAAAGGCGCGTTGTCGTCGGGCGAAGCGGTTCAAGTTTCGTTTAACAAATCGAACGCATTTTTTAGTTATGGAAATGTGAAAATGGTTTGCCGATTGATTGATGCGCGCTATCCAGACTACAACGCCGTCATTCCTGTCAACAATCCGAACTTGATGACCGTCAATCGCCGCGAATTGCAAGATTCGATGAAACGGATTGCGATTTTTGCAAACAAAACGACCAACCAAGTCATTTTGAATATTGCGGACGGTAGCCTCACCGTTTCGGCGCAAGACCTCGATTTCTCGAACGAAGCAACGGAGCAAATGAGTTGCCAATACACAGGCGAACCAATGATGATTGGTTTTAATGCAAAATTTTTGGTAGAGATGTTGGGTGTCTTGGAATCGGACGATGTGCGCATCGAATTGTCAACGCCGACGCGGGCGGGCATTTTGCGCCCAGTCGAACAACCCGACAGCGAAGAAATTATGATGCTCGTTATGCCCGTCATGTTGAGCAATTAATTTTCATAAAAAATTTATATAAAAAAAGAGAAATATCGCGATGATGCGATATTTCTCTTTTTTTATCTCCAAAATAGCCCCCCCCCAGTATATTCCGCTAAAAATAAGGAAATTGAGGTTTTTATTGCCCGCGTGTGGCGTATCGAATGCCGTCAAAGTTGACAAATGTAATCATTTTTTTAGCATTTAGATACACAATGATTTCTTCGTCTTTTTTTGTTTTCAGTGTGATTTTAAAACGGTCTTCTGCGGTTGCGCTGGCTTTAAAATCTTCTTTCCAATCCATTTTTTCGATTTTATATTCCATCGCTTGGTCGGAGACTGAACCGTCTTCGGCAAGTTGAAAGGGTTTCATTTCCACAAAAAATTCTTTTATCGTTTTAATTTTTGCGGAATCAATGGCTTCGCCTTCTTTGCGTTTTCCTTTTTCAATCGTTCTAACGCGCATCGAAAACTTAAAGGAAACATCATCTTTTTCTTGCAAGCGATATTGTCTTTGATTGCTTGCATCAAAAGCCAAAAAAGGTCTGAAACGAATGTAGTTGAAAAGAGAATCTATGCCTTTCACCGCAATCTCGTTTCGGTCTGTAAAAAACTCTTGCTCGCGTTCGCGCAATTCTTTTGAAATTTCGGGCAAATGATAAATCACTTCTTTCTCTTTTGGCGACCGCTTGAAAATCAGGTTACAAGTGTAATTTCCACACATCACCACTTTCAAATGTCCTTGTAAAGTTGGGTCGTTGGCGTGCATGAGTTGCAACTGATATCCAAACGGCGTGGGCGTAATGCTGTTGACGCTATAAACGCCTTTGATTCCTTTTCCTTGTACGTACAGGTTTGCGCGGGTGATACCAAAACTGACTTCGCCCGGTTTGAGTTGGGTTTTGGAAATGTCTTTCAACTCTTCCAAAGACGGGACAAATTGCCAGCCCAATAATTCAGTTACCTCTTTGAAACGGCGGTCGGTGATGTAAGAATAATTTTTTGCGACGGGATTGTCTTGCGCAATAATTTTTGAAGGCGTGAACAAAGTGGAAATAATGGCAAATGTTAATAGTGTAGTTTTTTTAAACATCTTAAACTTTTTTTTTAGTGAAAAAAACTTTTTCATTTTTTAATACACAACAATAAGATTCGATACGTATAATAATATCCAAAATTAAGCCGAAAAATACGGATAACATACCATTTTTGGCGTATTTTTTTCTATAAAAACAGTAAAAAGGCATTTAAAGACTAAAAACATTGGAAAAAGTACGGATTCGACCCATCTTTTTGTAAAAAAAACGTATAAAATCTAATAAAATGTTGATTT
>JBJOPA010000362.1:0-17889 GCA_046051005.1 Bacteroidota bacterium | reverse complement strand
GCCAAAACGACCAATTTCAGAGAATTGTGGTTTGACAACTACTCTACCGAGTGTGTCCATCAAACCCCATTCTTTGTCTTTCTGGACACCAAAATAACCGTTTACGTCCATTGCATTGACCTTTTCAAAAGGCGTTGCATTGACCAATTTCATCGAGTTCATTTCCACCAAACAATAGCCTGCTAGTTTTGAATCGGTTTCGTTGGTTGCCAAAATTGCGCTGTAATGGTCAGAATGTACAATTTCCGTCACTTCATATCGAATGCGATTCAAACTGTCATTTCTTAATTTTTTCAAAATAACATTTCCATTTTTATCAAAAACGGTGAAATTTATTTTGCAATTCATTTTTTCATCGCAATCTTTCAACGTTTCGCGAACCACAACCAACCCATGCGTGTTGTATTTTCCAACTTCATCATAAATGGCAGCAATGATTTCTCTGCCTTCGCGGGTGATGTAGCCGCCCTGTTTCGGTGCGCGTTGAACACTCGCCAAACCAAACGGATTGAACTCCGCAATGCTCATGTAAGTGGGTTGTAACACAACTTGCAACGTCGAGTCCACGAGACCCACCAATGCTGTGGTGTTTTTGATTTGGGCATATCCGCCTGCGTCAAATTCGCTAATGTTTTCGTAAAAAGCCGAGCGTTTGAAAGTACGTGAACTGATGAGACAAGTGCGCGTGCCTTCTTTTGCATAGGCAAGACCATATTTGTTGAAGTCCGAAATCGTTTCAAATTCTGCTGCGAATTTAACCGCCCAAGCCGCATCCATGATGCCAACTTTGCCGCCCGATACGATTCTGTAGATGCCCTCTTCGCTAGATTGTTCGATGCTTTCGTAGTTTGGTTCCAATTTTACGGTTCCGTTCAACGTCATTAAACCGTACAATTTTCCAATTCTGATGCGCAAGATATTTCTTCTAAACGGCTCTATTGCGTCGTATTGTGCAGATACAAAAGCGCGAGTTTCTGCGAAATTGTTATCAATCAAGGCTTGTTTTCCGTTGGCAAGTGTCACGAGCGAAATGCCTTGCGACAAGGCGCGTCCATTGACCACGTTTTCCAATACGTCAGATTCATTGCCTTCTGCATCTACAAAAAACCAATCTACTTTTCGTACCAACGATTTGCCAGAGTTGAACGGCTCGGCATGTTGATATTGGCAAGGAACCGCTTCATCGCCGCAATAGTTCAAAAAGCCAAAAACTTGGTCTTTTTTGATGCGCGAAAAGCCTTCTTTGTAGTCTTCCACCAACCCATAACGTGCATTGGTGCGCAAAGTCGCAATCGGAAAACCTACAATATCTTGACCGTCAAGGTCGCGCATGCGGGTGAACTGTCCATCTTTTTTTTCATGTAAGCAACGCGCACTTTTCACGATATTGATACCGCGAAAAAGTTGCGCTTTGTCTGGCATTTGTAGGCGGTCTTTGATGTTGTCGCCTTCCAAGACTTTGAGTTTTTTCCGAAGAACCGCTTCTACGCGGCTCAAATATTCGTTGAAATCCGCATCACTTTTAATGTCTTTTTCTTCTATTTCCGCCGTAGTTTCGACACTTACGGAAAAAGAACGAAACAAATTGAGGTTCGCAACCACCTGACGACGCGCCGCTTCGGGCGTTTCGTTGCGGCTGTTTTCCAAACCTCCGACAGCAGGCGTTGCGCCCACCGCGCTTGCCAATACCGTATTTTGCGCCATGCTCGAACCACCCAACAAACAGAGTGATGCCGCACTTGCCACTTTCAAAAGATATTTAATGTCTCTCATTTTTCTAAATATATGTCTTTTGTTAAAAAATAATGAATGTTTTTAATTTGATGTCTTAATCTTTTTAAAAAAAATATTATGAAAATTAAAAAAATATAAAAAAAATATATTGATTTCGCTATGATACTGGGGGGTATGCCCTTGCAGCCCAAAAAAGCGCAAAAGAATCCCACGATGGAATGTTTGGTAACAGAAAAAATTTAACGTGCAGTTTTCCTCGAAAAAGGAGATAGAATATAACGTAATGTAACTTCGTAAAAAATCGTAATAGTAGTAAAGTAAACTTTAAATCGTAAAGTAAAATTCTTTATAAATTGTTCATGTAATTCTCTTCTATAACCAGCCCGTACTTTCGTTTTCTACACGTATTGACCAATCATGTTGCAAATATAAAGCCTATTTTGACAAAAAACAGTTTTTTATTAAATATTTTGAATTTAATTTAAAAAAATACCCAAAAAAAGGTATATATTTTTTTGAAATTACCTAAAAAAGGTTGCAAATGAAATTAAATATTCTTTGTTTTTGTTTAACGAAAAAACATTTGCTTATGGAAACGAAAAGCCATTTTAAGTACGCATGGACTCAAAATGGCTTTTCAATTATTATTATTTTTTAATACACATTTTATCGTTTTTAGACTACATTTGAGCAGTCCATTTGGCGCGTTCGTCGCTCATTTGCCAAGGAGAACCCCCATTTTCGAGGCTCGTAAACATTGGAACCCAGTCTGTCGGACCTTCGGAAAGCGTCAAAATTTCGTAACGGCGCAATTGCAAAATAATGTCAAGCGGATTGATGAGAATCGGACAAGCCTCTACGCAGGCATTGCAGGTCGTGCAAGCGCGGATTTCTTCCCTCGAAATGTGGCTAAACAAGTCGCGTCCGTCGTCAAAATTTGCGGCATTCAAAACGGCTTGTCCCTTGTGGTCAGCCCCAATCAGCCGCGTGTCGCCGCCGTCGAGTTTGCGTCCAATTTCATCGGCGCGGTCGCGAACGTCCATCATAATTTTGCGCGGCGACAGTTTTTTGCCCGTCTGATTGGCTGGGCAAGCCGCCGTACAACGTCCACATTCGGTACAACTATATGCGTCCATCACGTTTTTCCAAGACAACGAAGTCACGTCTTTGGCTCCAAAAAACGCCATTTCGCCCTCCGATACTGGGGGGGGGGTGTCGTTGGGCAAACCCAACATATTGCGAACTTCTGTCATGATTTCAGGCATATTTTTCGCCTCACCACGACTGTTGAGTCGTGCGTAGAAGGTATTCGGAAATGCCAAAATGACGTGTAAATGCTTTGAAAATGGCAAATAATTCAAGAAAATCAACACCATCGCATAATGCAACCACCAACCAAAACGCTCTAAAAAAACCAAAAAATGAACGTCCCAATTCCCCAAAAACGTTGGACCAAACCAGCCACTCACCAAAAACTTGCCCACTTCGGGGTGATATTTTTCAGGATACACCGATTGCAAGACCGCGTCGGCTCCGTTCATCGAAAAAATGGCGGCTATCAAAACGATTTCAAAAAATAAAATCAAATTGGCATCGAAACGCGGAAAACCGTCCAATTCAGGTTTTTGAAACCGCGAAATTTTCATCACATTGCGGCGAACCAAAAACGCAATCGTCGCCACAAACGCCAACACGCTCAACACCTCGATAAAACTGATGATGATATTGTAGAAAAAACCTAAATAATGGGCAAAAAAGCGATGTACACCAAAAAATCCGTCCACCAAAATCTCAATCAATTCGACTTGCGTGAACAAAAACGCAACATAAATAAACAAATGTAATACCGCAGGAATCCAGTTGGCGAACATTTTTTTCTGTCCAAAAGCAATCAAAAAAGTATTGCGCAACCGTTGTGCGGTGTCGCCTTCTATTTTTTCGTCGCGTCCGAGTAGGATATTGCGCCGAATTTTCATAAAATTTTTCCAAGCCTTACCAAATGCCCAAAGCGTGACGAGTAAAAAAAATGCTTGTGCCATCTTCTTTTTTTTGATTTAAAACTTTTTAAAAAAATAAAATTCTAGGAGTTTTTCAACGATAAAATCCTCTGAAAATGCCCCCCCCCAGTATAATTCCCCCTCAATCCCCCCGAAAGGAGGAAGGAAATGGCAATTTCGGGTTAAAAATACGATTTTTTTATAATTTTTAATAATTTATAAAAAAACATTATTCGTCGTCGTCATCGGTGATGAGCGCATCTTTTCGTTTCGGATTTAAAATTGGCAACAACACCGTCGAGGTAACACCCATGACGATATTATAAAAAATTTGAATCGTAAAAAACATAATATTCGCAAAAGCGAAAGCATCATTTTGGTTGATTCCATAAATTGCCAATGCCGCCGTCGCCAACACATGATAAGTTCCCATGCCGCCGGGCGAAGGAATCACGATGCCAAAAGTACCAAACACAAACACCGTCAGAGCTGCCAAAGGCGACAAATCCGCTGTCGGCGCAAAGGCAAAAAAGCAAAAATAAGTCATCAAATAAAACATGACCCAAATGTTAATGCTGTGAAAAGTAAACCAAAACGGGCTTTCAATTTGCCGAATCGTCTTGGAACCTTCCCACATTTTGTGCAAAACACCTCTGATTTTTTGACCAAATTTCGTCTGCCAAAGCAAATGCCGAAACCGCCAAAACAACCACATGCCCACCACGCCACCAAACAACAACGCCACAAAAAGCGGACTTTCGAGCGGATTGGCAGGTATTTTCGCATGTAAACTCAAATAGCTATACACGGTGTCGCCAATCAGAAAAAACGATGCCGCCACAATGATGCCCAGCGTGAGCAAATCGAGCAAACGGTCAATGATAATCGTTCCCATGACGCGGCTCAACGAAATGCCTTCGTAGCGCGAAATCGTTCCCGCACGCACGACCTCGCCTGCGCGAGACATCCACAAATTCGTCAAATAACTAATATTAACGGCAGCGAAAAGATTCATCAATTTAGGTTCGTGACCCAACGGACGCAACAACATGCGCCAACGAACGGAGCGACTAATGTTAGAAATCGAAAATGCCACGAGCGTCAAACCGATATAAAATAGGTTGACGCTGCGAAAATCTTCAATCAATTTGGAAGCCAGCGACCGATTTGGTTTGCCTTCGAGCCGAAGTTGTTCCTGAAAAGCGGTATCTTGGGTGCGATAAAACCACCAAAAAATGGCGATGCCAATGCTTGCAAATAACGCAAATTTCAAAAAATCTACAATCGTTTTTTTTGACATTTTTTTATATAAATATTTTTTTAAAATGATTTTAAAAGAAAAATGACGCATTTTTACTTGAAAAAAATCCAAATTTCATCAAAATCATTAAAAAAAATGCTTAAAAATAACTTTAAACCAACCGATTGTTCGCATCAGGAAATACGACGGCGGGTTCAAATTTTTTTGCTTCGGCAACGCTCATCCACGCATAAGACATGATGATGACGATGTCGCCGGGTTGTACCATTCGTGCCGCCGCGCCGTTCAGACAAATCACGCCCGAACCGCGTTCGCCTTTGATGGCGTAAGTTTCGAGGCGTGCGCCGTTGTTGTTGTTCACGATTTGAACGCGCTCATTGGGCAACAAATTTACAGCGTCCATGAGGTCTTCGTCAATCGTAACGCTACCGACATAATCCAATCGCGCTTCGGTCACGCGCACGCGGTGCAACTTCGATTTTAATATTTGTACTTGCATTTTCTCTCGTTTTAAATTTTTTGTCAAGTGATAATAACCATGTTTTGATGCTCGAAAACCGTCTGGATACTGGGGGGGGGCATTTTTTTTTGAAGAAAATGGATTTAATGTTCCAATTCTTCGTTCGGAATATATTGTTTCAAAATAATATTATCAATCAATCGAACATCGCCCAACCAAATGGCAACCAGTGCGACCGCAAAATCCGTGTCTTCAAACAATCGAATTGGCAGAAGCGTATTTCCGTCCGCAATTTCAACATATTCGATTTTAAAACCGCGTCCGTCCAACAATTGCAAACAATGTTGCTGAATTTCGGCGGGCGAATGGTCGTCCACCATGTCTAACGCTTTTTGAAGCGTTTCGTTGATGATGGGCGCAACCGACCGCGCTTCGGGCGAGAGTCGAACGTTGCGGCTCGACATCGCAAGTCCATCTTTTTCGCGCACAATGGGCATCATCACCAACTCGGTTGTCAAGTTGAGTTGTTTCAACATGGATTGCACAATCGTCCATTGTTGAAAATCTTTTTGACCCATATATAAACGGTGTGGACGCACAATTTGCAACAACCGATGTACCACTTGCGCCATGCCGTCGAAATGTCCTGGACGAAAAGTACCTTCTAGGACTTTATCCAATTTTCCGAAATTTAATTTTGCTTTTTCAGCAACTCCATTTGGATAAATTTCTTCCGTCGAAGGCAGGAACAAAACATCGCAACCTGCTTCGTGCAACATTTCGATGTCTTGGTCGAGCGTACGTGGATACTTTTCAAGGTCTTTTGGGTCGTTGAATTGCGTAGGATTTACGAAAATGCTGACCACCGAAATGCCCATCCTATTTTTTGCAGCCCGCACCAACGACACATGCCCCTCGTGCAATGCGCCCATCGTGGGGGCGAAATCAATTTCTCGTCCCAACGCTCGGTTTCTACCGAGATGACGCTGTAAATCAACTATTTTTTTAAAAATTAACATGATTTTTATGCCGAAAAGAAAAACACATTGAAAAAAAGTAGGTAAAAAAAGACTGATAAAAAACCACGCAAAAGTAATGACTTATTTTTTATTGCGTTTGTTTTATTCTTTGTTTTATTTTTTTTTTAATACAATTATTCAAAAAAGAACCCAAAAATGCTACCCCCCAGTATCCAAGCCCTTTTTTTTTGAATTTCGCAAGGGCGGCAAAATTTTCACCGATTTTCCATCAAGATACTGGGGGGTAGCATTTTTTTTAATACGAAAAGCCAAAAGACCTTGCCCAAGCGTGCGCATGTCGTCCAAATTTTGAGTAAACAAACCGCAAAAAAATTCGTAAAAATAAGGCGCAACAACGCCGTAAAAGGTTTTCAAAAAAACACTGCCTACGATTTTGATGCAAGTTTTTACTTGAAAAAAGAAAAATAATGCGATTTTTGACCGTTTTTTGGCTTTCGTGGCTCATTTTTTCGCCCATTTCGGCGCAAAAAATTCGAGACAAAAATTTTGCAAACGGCATTCGACAACAATGTCCCGATTGCATCAGCAAGCGAAATCGCCTGCGTGCGAAGGCGCGAAAACTGGATACGCTCTACGTCGGCTCCATGCTGATTAAAAATCTGAATGGTATTGAAGGTTTCAAATCGTTAAAAGTTTTAAATTGTAGTTTCAATGGGCTGACTGAATTGCCAAAATTACCAAAAACGGTGGTCGAATTGAATGCGAGTTACAATCAAATCAAAATATTACGCGCATTTCCGCCAAATTTGGTCAACGTTCATGTGGGCGCAAATGCGTTAGACAGTTTGCCTGAATTGCCCAAAACATTAGAAATATTGGAGATCAGTGGCAATAATTTGACGGCGATTCCTACATTGCCACCAAATTTAAGCATTTTTATTTGCACCAATAACAAATTAAAAATGTTGCCCGCTTTACCAGATAGTTTATTAACGTTGATATGTCCGAAAAATGAAATTAAGGTTTTGCCTAATTTTCCAAAAGATTTGACGGTATTAGATTGCTCGGAAAATCCGATTGACAATCTGCCCGCGTTGCCCAACAACATCAAAATGCTGATTTGTTATAAAAATAATTTAACATTCTTTTTGACGTTGCCCGAAAAATTGATGATTTTGGAATGTTCCTACAATCGCATCGGAAACTTGCCGTTTTTGCCGCCAAAACTGCAAAGTCTGAGTTGTTCCAACAACTTTATCAGTGCTTTACCGCCGCTTCCGTCGTCGCTCACGTCATTGACGATAGACAAAGCGCGGATTTCTTGCTTGCAAAACAAGCCCGCGCAACTCGAAATTTTTGACGAGGAAAGACAAAATATTGAAATGCCAAATTGTGAATAAATAAAAATCAACAAATAAAATGGATTGGTTTTCAACACTTTACACATGGATAGAATTAATCTGTAAAGGTTTATTGTTGCTTGGCGTGTTGGCGAGCGGCGCGATGGGCTTATTTTTTTTGTTTCGGAAGCCCCCCCCCAGTATCACAAGCCATTTTATGTTTGGATTGTTGTTGTTGGCGATGTCTGCGACCTTGTTGTTTCATTTGTTCGGCATCGGTTTTTTGGCAAAATTTGACGAGCAGGGCAAAAGGCTGTTTTTGCCTTTCAATGCCTCGTTTTGGTTCGGTCCGCTATATTTTTTCTTGGTCAAGAGCCGTTTGTATCCCAATTTTGCCTTGCATCGTCCTGATTTGAAGCATTTTGTCATGCCCGTTGTGCAGACATTGACACTTTCTTATATTTTTTTATTGCCTTATTCGTCGCAAGAATGGGTCAGTTCAGGCGGTTTTTTTTCCCCGTTTTATGGCAATTTTGAGCGCGGTGTTTATATTTTACAGTTTGGTTTATATCTTTATTTTTCTTATCGTTTTATTTTACATGAACGGCTTCCGCTTCATGCGCACAGCGACCGCCACCAAATTTTGCTGACAGGTTGGCTCAAACGCATGATAAAAACGGCTTTTATTTTGTTTTGCCTCGAAGCCTCTTTCATTTTGACAGATTATTTTTCTTACAAAATTTTTCAAATCAATCTGCGCGCTCGATTGCTGTTTCGCGTGGCGTTGGAATTGTCTTTTGCCGCGCAAGTGGCGTGGTTGGTCATCAACGCTTTTTTCGCTTGGAAAAGAAAAATATAATAAAAAAAATACTTTATTTTTAACAAAGAAAAACCGTTTTTTGACCGATGTTGGGTCAAAAAACGGTTTTATACTGGGGGGTAGCCTTTTTACAACTCGGTTTGCATTTTTCCTAAAAATTGGCGCAATTCGTGGAGTTTTGCTAGTACTTTTGCCTTTTCTGACTCCATTTTGCGGTGTTTTTGCAAATCTTGATGCACCAAATCAAGCCTAAATTGGTGCGTTTTGGTGGCGCGGGCAACCAGTCGAAGCTCTTCGGTTTGCACATGCGAGAGCGCGTCGGCGGGCGACTGTCCGATGGCAAATTCTTCTTGCCAAAACCGCAACATCGAACCCGAAACTTGCAATTCTTTTGCCAACGAATCCAGTTCGGTCGTTTCTTTTGTCGTATTTTCGATAGTTTCTAACATATTTTGAAATTTTGTTTATTGTCAATTGATTGGAAAGTATTTTTTCTATAATTATAATTCGTAAAAAAACAAAATATGTTCCAAAATGTGGAATAAAATTTCATTTTTTTTAGAAATTATTGCGCTTTTTTGAGTCCATAGACTTCTAGAAGTTTGGAAGGTCCTTCTTCAAAAACGCTTCTCAAATCGTAATACATCAACAAAATATCCATCACTTCTTGTTCAGAAGTAAAAATTTTGTCTCCAATTTGAAATTTCGGATAATTTTCAGGTTTCACGTTGTTGACCAGCAAATGTGGCGTAATTTTCACCCCTTTTTCACGCGCCCAATAGCGCATAAAATAGACTGGCGCAGGATATTCTGAAAAAACAACATGGTAATTGTCACTAATTTGGCGGTGATGTTCAAGCAAAGAACGCATCGCGGGCGCGTAATTGCCCGAGAAAGAAGGTTCTTGCAGCGTCACATTTTTTTGAACCGTTTTGAAATAAGAAAAGCCAAAAAAGGCTGCAAACAAAATAAAAATCATCAAAGACTTTGGCAAAATGCAAATAATTTGGGCATCGGTCACCGCCAACGCGCCGCGAATCAACCGCGAAACCACCATGCCCGCCAAAATCGCCATCGGAACGAAAATCGGTGCATCGTACCAATCATTGGCGCAGCCCATCGCAATCACAGCCGACAACGACAAAACAATCGCCCAACAAACTTGCGCCAGCCACTTTTTTTCTTTCGATTCCCAACCAAACCAAAACAAAAACGACGGCAACAACAACGCCCACCAAGCAAAACGGTCTTCAAAAATCATTTTTTTGACGTAATAAAACTTGTCTTCAAGAACATTAAAAACCATGCCCGTAGGATTTTCATTGACATATCGCGGCAACAATTCCATGTTCCAAACATGCGTAAAATGCCCCGCATGGTGCATTTCTGCAATGCCATAATAGCCGCCCACAATGCCAACTACCAACAAAACGGCAACATAAAATGCCTTTTGAGCCAATAAATTACGCAAAAATTGCCACGAAAACAGCAAAAAAATGCCAAAACCAAGTGCGTAGAAAAAACCGACCACACTTTTTGTCAACACCGCAGCAGCCGTTAACAAAGCGGTGTAAATCAAGTATTTATAATGTTGATATTTTAAATATTTAAAAAACGTAATCAACGAACCGAACAGCAACAAACACAACAACGCATCGTGGTCGCCCGTGCGTGCGATGTGATTTCTAATCATACTTTCGCTGCCCACCAACATAAGGGCTGCCACCGCGCCGCCGATTTCGTCGTCAAATTCACGTTTAAAAAAATTATATAACAAAAGACAAATTCCGAACATCGAAACCGCCGAAACCAAGCGCAACGACAACAAATTGATGCCAAAAACCTTGAAAACACCCATATTCAACCACAACAAAAGCGGCGGTTTCACCTCCCATTCGTCGGGTTTTCCATCAAAATAACGGACAAAATACTCGTTGTTTTGCATCATTTCGACGGTCGAAACGCCGTTGCGCGCTTCGTCCCACATCTGGATTGGCTTGTGTTGGAGTTGCCCAAAAATCGGAATCGCAAGGACGACGATGAAAAAAAGAAAGGTCAAACGGTTGGTTCTCATTGTAAGTTGTCGCGCCGTTCGGGGCGTATTTTAGTTTTTTTTCTAAATTCTTTATGAATTTTTTATGAATTTCCTATAAAAAATAGACGAAAAAATGATGGGTAAATTGAAAAATTGTAGAAAACACCTCCCCCCCAGTATCTGAGCGAAAATGCGGCTCAAAAATGCGTTTTTTTAGCAAATTAATGCACATTTTTGAAAAAATCTAGTAAAAAAAAGTATTTTTGTGGTCGAAAATATTTTTTTTGAAAAAATAAAATAGCAAAATTTAAGATGGATATTGAACAATTGCGCCAATATTGTTTGCTTCAAAAAGCGGCAACCGAAGACATGCCATTTGGCGACGGAACATTAGTGTTTCGAGTAATGGGAAAACTTTTTGCATTGTTGCCACTGGACGGCACGGAGACAAAAATCAATCTGAAATGCGACCCCGAACGCGCCGTCGCCTTGCGCGAGCAATTTCCCGACCAAATTGTTGCAGGTTTTCACATGAACAAAAAACATTGGAACACCGTCAACGCCGAACAAATTTCGTCCGAGTTGTTGCGCGATTTGGTCAAACATTCCTACGATTTGGTCGTCGCAACGCTCAAAAAAGACGAGCGCGCCGCCTTACAAAACCTTTAAAATAGTTGACAAAAGCAAACAGAAAAAGCCTCAAAACTTTCTTCCGAAAATTTGGAGGCGGTATTTCTTTGTCTTACTCGGCGCGTTATTCTTCGTCGTCTGTTTTTTCAACAACGGCTTTACCTTTCACCAACAACTGACCACGATAAAAAATATCGCCTTCGTGTTTGTAGGCAGTGTGGCGCATGTGCGTTTCACCTGTGGTTTTACAAAGGCTCAACGTTGGAAGAGCCACTTTATCGTGACCGCGACGTGTACGTTTACGCTGGCGCGAGTGACGATTCCTCGGATTTGGCATGATTCAAAAATTTTATCTATTAAAAAAAAATATTTCTAAAAATCTATCGAAAAAGTGCTTAAACACTAATTTTCATTAATCAAATCTTTCAAATCATTGAACGGATTGTCGTTCGATTCGTCGGATACTGGGGGGAGCGCATCGGCTCCAATTTTCTTCAAAACTTCGCGGTCGCAAGGCGGATTCGCATCGTTTTCGCAATCATATACATTGTTGAGCGGCAACGCAAGACAAATAAACTCATGCAAATATTGCGCAATATTTATTTCGTGGTCTTCTTCGGTCACATACACAATGTCGGCTTCTTCTTCGCGTTTTTCTAACGAAACTTTGACGCGCAAATCCTGAACATCTGAAATCGGCATTCGGATTCCTGCCAAACATCGGTCGCAATCCACGCCTACCGAACCTTCAAAATCGAAAGAAAATTCATAAATTCCTTCACTTTTCACAAGGTCAACCCAAACGTCAAATTCGCCAATTTCGATAGGACTGTCTTCAAAAAGTTTAAAAAAAGAAGCTCCAAGCTCGTAATGAAACTCGTGCGCACCATTTTTCAGACCTTTTACGGGAATCAAAAATTCTTTTAGCGTATTCATCTTTTCTCTAAACTCTTTTAAAATTTTTAACCCCCAACGAAGCACAAAAAACAAGGCGCGAACAAAAAATTCCGTAAGCGGTCGCAAAGATAGAACTTTTTCAGAAAATAAAAACCAAATTTTGAAATATTTTTCAGTTTTTTTGAAAATACAGCAATTCTAAACGTCACGCAAACTTTTATGAAAAAAAAATTGAAAAAAATGCCACCCCCCAGTATAGTCCCCCCTCAATCCCCCCGAAAGGAGGAGGAAAAATGATTTTTTAGCGCATTTCACTTCAAAATTCGGCGAATATCGTTTGCTTTTTCAATCATTTTTTCAAATTCTTCAAATCGGCGTTTCAGCAAATGCGACCGCATAGTACTCAAAATGTGGATATGCTCGTCCAAAACGTCCAAAACATTGTCTCGATTTTGTTCAAAAATAGGAATCCAAGTTTTCGGATTCGATTTTGCAAGCCGAACGGTGGACTGAAAACCGCCGCTCGCAAGGTCAAAAATTTTGCTTTCGTCGCTTTCTTTTTCCAAAACCGTCAACGCCAACGCAAAACTCGAAATGTGCGAAATATGCGAAACATAAGCCGCATGTAAATCATGATTTTCAGCGTCCATGTATAAAATATTCATTTTCAAATATTTATACATTTCTAAAACCAACTGATGCGCAGTTTCACTACTCTTTTCGATGTCGCACAACACGCAATTTTTATGCTCAAAAAGCTGTTCAATGGCAGCTTCGGGACCCGAAAATTCGGTGCCTGCCATCGGGTGCGTTGCCACCAATTGGCTCCGATTGGGGTGATTTTCGACGGATTTCAAAATCATTTCTTTCGTAGAACCCACCTCGACAACAATCTGACGCGGCAACATTTCGTCTAAAATTTTGGGCAAAATTTGACACATCGCCCCCACAGGCGTTGCCACGATGACCATTTGAGCTGCCGAAAGCCCCCCCCCAGTATCCGAACCAATTTCGTCAATCAATCCCATTTTCAAAGCCGTTTGCGCGTGCGTGGGCGATGCATCGAAACCCAAAATGGAAGTCGCAAACCCCGATTTTCGCAACGAAATTGCCAACGAACCACCAATCAAACCCAAACCAACAATCGCTATTTTCATGTTTTTTATAATTATAATTTATTGATAATCAATTATTTACTTCTAAAACTAAAAACTTTTCGACGCGCTCAATCGCTTCTTCAAAAATGGTTTCGGAAGCGCAAAGCGAAATTCTGATATAACCATTTCCTTTACTTCCAAAGATGCCGCCGGGTGTCAAAAAAACATTCGAGCCGTACAAAATTTCGTCCGAAAGCTGAAAACCGTCCGAATACAGGGGGGGTACTTTCGCCCAAACAAAAAGCCCCGTTTGCGCCGTTTGAAACGAACAATTGAGCAATTTCAATAATTCAAAAGCCTTTTTTTGGCGTTTTTTATACGTTGCGTTCAACTCGTCGAACCATTCGTCACCGCTTTCGAGTGCAGTGGCGGCGGCGGTTTGCAACGCCAAAAACATGCCCGAATCCATATTCGATTTGAACCGCAACACGTCCGCCAAATAGTCCGCACGACCACACAACATGCCCACGCGCCAACCCGCCATGTTGTGCGATTTGGACAACGAATTGAGTTCCAATGCCACATTTTTCGCGCCTTCGATTGACAAAATACTCAACGGCGGCGATGAATTTAAAATAAAACTATATGGATTATCATTCACAATCAATATATTACGAATCGAACAAAAATCAATAAGTTTTTTGTAAAACTTTTCATCTGCCGTCGCGCCCGTTGGCATGTGTGGATAATTGACAAAAATAATTTTGACTTTTGACAAATCTTGTTGCGCCAATTCTTCAAAATTGATGTGCCAACCGTCCGCTTCGTCAAGTTCGTAGTCGCGCACACCTGCCCCCGCGAGCGTCACCGCCGCCCGATAAGTCGGATAGCCCGGATTCGGAACCAACGCCTCATCGCCCGCCTCCAAATAAGTCATGCACATGTGCATAATTCCTTCTTTTGAACCAATGAGCGGCAAAATTTCATTCGCCGAATCAAGCGAAACATTATATTTTGTTTGGTAAAAATTTACCATTGCCGCCCGCAATTGAGGCGTTCCGACGTAACTTTGATAGGCATGTGATTGCGGCAATTGCGCCGTTTCAACCAATTTATTGATGGTTTTTAAACTCGGCGGCAAGTCGGGCGAGCCAATGCCCAAATTGATAATTCGCTTGCCCAACGCATTCATTTCCGCAATTTCTTTCAACTTTTTGGAAAAATAATATTCGTTGATGGTCGCCAAACGCGCTGCTGTTTTTATCATTTTTGAAAAAAATTATTTGATAATTAATTGATTTTTAAACTTTTATACATAAAATATTATTAAAAATATTTTCCCGAATCATATTTTCCTAATATTTTCAACTCACCAGTCAAGGGCGCAATGGCTTGCAACGCAAGTTCGGATTGCTGCAAACTCTGGGCGGTAAAATCTACAAAAAACGAATATTCCCAAGGCTTGTCCATGATCGGCGCGGACTGAATTTTGGTCAGATTGACCTGATTTTTTGCCAAAATTTCCAACACTTTGTAGAGGCTGCCCACCACGTGCGAAGTCGTAAAAACGATGGAAGTTTTCAGCGAAATGCCCCCCCCCCAGTATGCGGCGTTTTTTTCGAGCATTGGACGGTCATTTTTGCGTTTTAAGACCAAAAAGCGCGTAAAATTTTTCTTATACGTTTCGATACTTTCCGCCAACATCGGCAAATTGTAGCATTCGGCGGCAAGCGACGAGCCAATTGCGCCAATTCCTTTCAAGTTTTTTTCGCGAATTTGTTGCGCCACCAACGCCGTATCTGTCGCCTCGATGAGCCGAATGTGCGGAAATTTTTCAAAAAAATCAACGCATTGTTGCAACGCAATCGGGTGAGAATGCACCTCGCGCAAATCCGAAATCGTTTGATTTGGCAACGCCATCAAATTTTGTTGAATTTTTAAAAATATCTCTCCCGTAATATATAAATCACTGTTATTCAGCAAGTTATAATTAGAAAGCAAGCTCCCTGCGATGGTATTTTCGATTGCCATCATCGCCGTATCGGTTTCGCCAGACTCCACCATTTGCACCAAGTCGCGGAAAGTTTCCGCAGGCGCGACGGTGATTTTGTCTCTGGCGGCTTGGTCAAAAGCATCGAAATACGCACGCGCCGCAATCTCGTGAAACGCGCCTTCCACACCCTGAATGCCTACGCGCAAGGGCGAAGACTGCGCTGTTTTTCTTGAAGATTCGGCTGTTTTGACATTTGACATATTTTTACTTTTTAAAATTTATTTGATAATTTTATGGATAAAAAAAACAAAAAGCGAAGTTTCTTGTTTAAGAGAAACTTCGCTTTTCTATATTTTTTAAAAAAATATTTCTTAGCCGCGTGCAATGCGAAAGTTTCTCTTTTGATGACCAAAAAAGTAAAAATAAAAGAAAAACCAATTTGCACTTTGTAACTTACTTTGCGACTTCATGTTGAAATATATTTTTTGCAAAGATAAAGCCTTTTACGGCAACAAAAACGATTTTTTTTAGCGCATTATTTTTTTGATATTTTTTATTTATTATTTCTATTTTTAAAAAATAAAATTTTAAATAAAATAAAAATAAAAAAATTTTATTCTAAAAAACAAATGTATTAAATTTTGACTGAAAAATAGTCAACATTCTTTTGACGATTAATTTACCTTTGTGACCTTTAAAACGCTCATAAAAAAAACAAAAAAATCCGCGATGAAAGTAGCAGTTTTTCGCACGGCGCATTTCAATGCCGCGCATCGTTTACACAATCCAAAATTTTCGGACGAGCAAAATCGCCAATTTTTTGGGCTTTGCAACAACGCCAATTATCATGGTCACAACTACGAACTCGAAGTGAAAGTCACGGGCGAAGTTGACCCCGACACGGGTTATGTAATTGACATGAAATATTTGGGTGATTTGATAAAAGAACACATCGAACGCCGTTTTGACCATAAAAATTTGAATTTGGATTGCCCCGAATTTGCAGATTTGAACCCGTCGGCTGAAAATATTGTCATCGTAATTTGGCAAATTTTGAGAGAGCAACTCGCCGAAAATCTCGACTTGAAAATCAGATTGTACGAAACACCGCGCAATTACGTCGAATTTCCCGCATAAGCTTACCCTCCAGTATAATCTAAATTTTATTCTTTAAAAATTCATTTTTGAAAAATAAAATTTAGATTATTTCTTTTTTATGACTTTTTATTCGCAATCCAAACCACGCGCCGACCACCAAAGCAGGCACCAATCCAAAAAATGAAATCCAATAAAATGGTTTGAGGACGTAGTCAAAAAACGGGTCGTCCACATTATTTTGAAGTCCTTCTTGAAAATAGCCCGTAAAACCGCACAAAAAAGCCGTCGTAAACAGCACCGCCAAGCCTGTCAAAAGCCCCGTCCAAATTGCATCAAAATTTTTTATCAAAATCGCTACGCCCGCCATTTGTCCATAAAAATAACCACTCAACAACATGAGTAGGATTCCAACTATCAAATTTAACCCATAATTTATTTTCGTAAACCAAAAAAACGAGCCCCAAAAATCCTGATTCCAATTTACGATGAAAAAAAACATTATCATTTGCGCCGTCGCGATGCCCAACGCGATGCAAATCACGCCGTTTTTACTTCCTATTTTTTTCGCTACTGCTGTTGTCATATTTTTTAAAATTATAATTTCAAAATAAAAGTTATCTATTAAATCAGCTAAGATACATCATTTTTCAAAAAACGCCCCCCCCCCAGTATAAACGCCTAAAAAGCAGAGAAAAAAAAAGAAGCGTTACTAACTTTTAAAACGTTTTTTGTTTTTTTTAATTTTTTTTTTACAAGTTGTAAGATTTTATTTTATTTTTGTTCGAGAATTTCTTACTTTTGCGCAAAATATTTTATGAAACAATTTAAGGTTGTAGATTTATTTTCTGGTTGTGGGGGCTTTTCTTATGGTTTTGAAAGTGCAGGTTTTCATGTCGTTTTAGGCGTAGATAACGATGATATGTCTTTAAAAACGTTTGAAATGAACCATAATAACGCAAAAGCGTTAAGGTTAGACCTCCACCAAGATAGTGCAATAGAAACTATCGTTGATACATTAAAAAATGATAAAATCGATGTTATCATTGCAGGTCCACCATGTCAAGGTTTTTCATTGACGGGCGCAAGAAAAGAAGAAGACGAAAGAAACAAGTTGTTCTATTCTGTATTTAAGCTTGCAAAAAAACTTCAACCCAAAGCGGTGATAATTGAAAATGTACCAGGTTTGGCGACACTATATGAAGGTAAAGCCAAAGAAGCAATTCAAGAAGAGTTTGCAAAACTAGGTTTTACATTAAGTTTCAAAGTTCTTTATGCGCCCGATTATGAAGTTCCACAAATAAGAAAGAGAATTTTTTTTGTAGGTCTGTCACCAGAGTTGGGAGAGTTTGAATTTCCAAAAGCTGTGCTTTCAGAAGGGAATTATAACACTTGTAAAATTGCAATTGATGACTTGCCAACACGAGAATATGAACTGGGAGAAGAAATAGATAAATATTCACAAGAGCCAGTTTCAGAGTATCAAAAAAAGATGAGAAAAAACAACAATGTCTTATATAATCATGTCTCTACAAAACATACTGACTTGG
>JBJOPA010000361.1:0-11683 GCA_046051005.1 Bacteroidota bacterium | reverse complement strand
TTGTGGTATTTGGCGTTTAACAATGTCTGCGTCAATTTATATTCCTATTCGGGTGGATTGAGTAATAATTATTTTTTATATAAAGACAAAAAAGGAAAATTTATTCCCATCGTAGGAGATTTGAATTTTGCCTTTGGAACTTTTAAAAATACAGGCGTAGGAACTGACTTTACGTTGGAACAACTCCAAGAACTGGACCCACTTTTACATGCCAACAATGCTCTAAAACCATTGATTAGCCAATTGTTGAAGAATCCAGATTATAAAAAATTGTATCTTTCGCATGTTCGACAAATCGTAAACGATTGGTTTGAAAGCGGTTTGTATGAAAAAAGAGCCGCAGAATTGCAAAAAACTGTTGAATCTGCCGTCATAAATGACAAAACAATCGGTTATTCGCCCGAAGAATTTAAAAAAAGTATGACCACAACGGTCGGACAGCTTTCAAAAGTTCCTGGATTGACCGAATTGATGTCGAGACGCGCTAAATTTTTGAAAAAACACCCAGAAGTGGGCGGCGTTTTGCCTCCAATTGTGACCGATATTCGGTTTTCAACGAGAGACAAATATTCCAGTTCTCGCGTAGAATCTTTTAAATTTCGGGTTTCTGTTGACCGATTTCCAAAGCGTGTGCGCGTAGTTTGGCGCGCAAAAGGAGAAACTGATTTCCAAAATCTCGACCTTTTTGACGACGGCGAACACGGTGACGGACGCGCAGGAGATAAAAACTTTGGAAACACGATTCTTCCAAGTGGAAAATTTAGCGAAATTGAATATTACATCGTTGCAGAAAATTCCGTTTTGATGAGCGTAGAACCGAACAATTATATGTTCAAACTCAAAACAACCAGTTTGGAAGAGTTGAACCAGTAATTTAAAAAAAAGAATCGTTCAAAAAAAAGTGCTTCGTAAAATTTGCGAAGCACTTTTTTTTTGAAAAAATAGGAATGAATTTAAAAAAAACTGTAATTTTGTGGCGATATTCATATAGAAATATCAAATTTTCCAAAATTTTATTAATCTGACCCCACCCCCCAGTATTTTCGGGGGAAAAGGTCAACAAACTAAGAAAAAACTATGGGTTTTGATGATTTGTTAAAAAAAGCAGGCGATTTGCTAGGAAAAGCAAAAGAAACGATTGCTGAAAAAGTAGAAGACGTAAAAGACGCAGTAGAAGACAAAGTTGCAGACATCGCAGATTCTGACTTCGTGAAAGCGGCAAAAGAAAAATTGGAAGACGCGAAAGATGCAGTAGAAGACAAAGTGTCTGACATCGCAGACTCTGACTTCGTGAAAGCGGCAAAAGAAAAATTGGAAGACGCGAAAGATGCCGTCCAAGACAAAATTGCAGACTTTACAGGCGGTGACAAAAAAGATGACCCAGCGGCTTAATCTTTTTGTCTCAAAAAAAAACCACTTGCGTGTATGCGAGTGGTTTTTTTTTATGAAGGGATAAACACAAACACGTGCAAGCCTATGGTTTCATAGACTTGCACGTGTTTGGTAAGCAATTAAACTATTTGTTATTGCCGAATAACTATCTTTTTATTCAATATTTCATTGCCTATCTTACATCTTACTACGGCAATGCGTGAGCTATAATCTTCTAAACGAATGGCTAATGTACCTATTCCGTCTGTCAAAGATAGGCTTTGCGTCTCGATGGTTCGCCCGAGTAAATCAACTATTTCTATCTTTACGTTTGTGTGTTCTGCCTTTGTCATCACTTCAATGGTAAAATGACCATCGCTAGTGGGGTTAGGGTAAACGTCTAAGAAGGACTGGTGGACATATCGGGCGACAGACTCCCCCGTTGTGACAGGGGCAGTAAAATGGCTTATTAACTTGATGTAAGCAGCTTGATAATAGATAGCAGGCTCTGTCAATTCCCATGAGTTCTGCGGATAACTGGTATTCCAATCCTTATAACTCTTTTGAACAGGCTGGTTTTGTGGCGGTGACAATACGCCAACAAAGCTCGCATCAGGTCTATAATTCTTGTTCGCACCGCCCATTAAGTATCCAGGAGCAGGGTTTCTATCATAAGCAGTTCCGTTACCAAACCACCCGTGATACATTTCTGTGGCGCAACTATCCGCCCCAAAAGACTTTGCGTTGGTCAAATAACACATATTCAATGGGTTTACACCGTGTAAGTAATGAAGATATCCTTCCGAACCACGTTGATAGTTTGCCCTATTCAATGTGTCAATGTTATATCTAATGGCATTAAAAAATAGGTTACCAACTTTGGATTTAACGCTATTGCTACCCCAAACATAGTCATCGTCTTTTAGGTGTGCTTGGTATGGGTCTATACTGGTCGTGACAGCAGGAAGGAACTCCGTGCCTAACTTGATAGACTGTTCAAAGCTATTGCGTATCGCTGTCCTTACATTCGTAGAGACGTTTGGCATGTCTGCAAACGCTATTAAGGCATCACACAATATCACTTCATAAGCATACCAATAGTTCCATTGTAGTGGATGGGCATTGGTGTAATTGCTTTCAACAAAGGTTTTATAGGTGACGTTACCCGTTAATTTATATAACCAAATAGCCGCTACAAGCCTTGTCATCTCCTGTTCATAAGGAGTCATTTCGGGATTAGCCGATTGAAACCCTGCATTGTTATAGCTTGATGTGGCAGGATTGCTGGCAATCCATGCCCATGCCAACTCTGCTTTTGTCTTCAAGGTATTGCTATACGCTGCCATACTTGGTATGGTGGCATAGACAATTGCCGCATGTGCAAAGATACTTGCAGCCGAGCGCGTAGCCGAAGCTGTTGCTGCCCCCCAGTATCGAGGCGCAAGGTCTGCGCTTGGTGGGCTAGCCGCTTCGTAGTTTAAGACGGATACCTTACTCAATACAGCACCATTAGATAGCTGCATCTTGATGAGCCAATCGAGTTCCCACTTGACTTCATCTAACAAATCAGGCACTGCGTTGTTGGATTCGGGTATGTTCCAATTGTCTTTAAACACGCTTGGATTGCCTTCATAAGCACTTAACAAGTCATGCAAAGGCGTATAAGTAAAGTTGACATACTTGTTGAAGTCACCTGCATCGAACCAACCGCCACTCAAATCTTTCTCTGTGGTGGCATCATTGGGACTCATCACGCTGCGGCAACGTGCGTCTTGCAAGTGAGAAGCAGCATCTGCCCAAAGCCCCGCATATGTAGCAGTCTTGGCAAAGTTGCATCTTTGATAAAAGAACATGCGCGTTGCTTGTCGCAATACTTCATTGTAAACATCGTCTGCAATGATGAACTTTGCGGAACCAACGTTTCTGAGATTATCAAAAACATAGTATTCACCTGCCATCAAGAGACCAGAGAAATCGAACAACCATGCTTTGTCACCCGACTGTGTATGCGTGTTTGATGCATTCCAAGCCGTAATGACTCCCGAAAATACGGTCGCGTCATCTGCCCAACGGCGAATCTGATAGGTGTTTGTACCCGGCGTAAAGGTTTGAGAACTATTAAATCCCTGCTGTGGATTGCTGATGACAGCGACCTTACGGGCTTTGGTCTGATAGCCAAACTGGTCCACCTTGATGTGCCAATCTATATTGACAGGGGCAGTATGGGCTTTGTTGTCAGCCCAAAGCAGCACACCCACCAGCATCAACATGGGTTTGAATGAGAAAAATAGATTTAATGTCATAGAAAAAAGATTTAAAATAGAAACTGCATATAAAATTGGTTAATGAATGTCTCGAAATCTGTGTTTATACTGGGGGGTATCCAAATTCTCCCCTTTTGTAATAATAGTAGAAAAAATATTGCCAAACTGCTACTTTTAAAAGATTATTTTAGGAATATTAAATTTTTATTAACCATCAAAGATAGAACATTATGCAAGAAAAAACGTTTTTATAGAAATTATGTTACCAACCGTAAAAATAATAAATAGAATAAAGGAATGAACAGAGCTTTTCATCTCAACAACATAGCGACCACAGAATTTGATATTTGCATCATTGGTGCAGGCGCGAGTGGCGCGGGTTGTGCATTAGACGCTGCCTTGCGCGGCTATCGCGTTCTGTTGGTCGAAAAAACAGATATTTCATCAGAAACATCTTCAAAATCAACGAAACTCATTCACGGCGGTGTTCGATATTTGGAACAAGCGTTTAAGAAATTGGATTTTGCGCAGCTTCGCCAAGTTCGTCATGGCTTGGAAGAACGCCATACGTTGTTGAAAAATGCGCCACATTTGGCGCGTCCGTTGGCACTCGTTACGCCCGTTTTCTCTTGGTTCGAGGGTTTATATTTTACGATTGGTTTGAAAGTTTATGGTTTTTTTGCACGACATGACACGTTGCCCAAGGCGCGTTGGCTCTCCCGTGCGCAGACGTTGGAGGCGATTCCGTCGCTCACACAACGCTTGCATAGTTCGGTAATGTATTACGATGGGCAATTAGACGATGCGCGCTATTGCTTGGCATTGGTGCAATCGGCGGTAAAAGAAGGTGTTTCGGTCGTAAATTATTTAGAAATTACCCATTTCATCAACTCCCCTACTTTGGGAGGGCTGGGAGGGGCTGCCGTCGGCAAAGACAATTTGACAGGCGAAAGCGTAAAAATATCGGCTAAAATATTCATCAATTGCACAGGTGCATCGGCTGATGTGGTGCGTCAATTGGCAAATCCTAGTTCATTGTCGCGCATTCGACCATCAAAAGGCGTGCATTTGGTGTTGCCCGCCGATGTTTTGAAAGGCAATGCCCATGCCTTGATGATTCCCAAAACGGCGGACGGACGCTTGATATTTGTATTGCCTTTCGAGCATTCGGTCTTTGTCGGAACCACCGATGACGACTATAAAACGCCCGACAAAGAACCGATTTTGAATCGAACGGAAGTTGATTTTATCCTCGAAACGTTGCGTCCCTATTTTGAAAATCGGATTGAATCGCATCAAATCACGGCAGGTTTTGGCGGTTTGCGACCCTTGATTACGGAAAACAAAGCCAATACAAAAAACTTGTTGCGCGACCACGAGGTAGAACACGACCCCGTTTCAAATTTAGTAAGTTTGTTGGGAGGGAAATGGACTACGTATCGCATCATGGCAAAAGATACGATTGACAAAGTCGAAACCATTTTGAAGTCGCCCAATGCGCCAACCGATTGTAAGACGGCAGATTATGTTTTGGTAGGTGGAGAAGATTTAGACGAACATAAAATTATAGAGTTGATTGATTTTATTGCTGAAAAATATAATCTTTCAAACGCCATTGCAGCACATTTGGTGTCGAAATATGGCAATTTAGCAGAAAAAGTGATTCAAATGGCAGACGAAAAAGGCTTTGAACATCTTGATTTGTTGTCTCCGCTTACCCCCCAGTATCCGCACCTAAAAGCAGAAGTTCTGTATGCCGTTCGACATGAAATGGCAATGAAACCACGCGACTTTTTGGCACGACGTACCCGTTTGGAAATTATGAATTGGCAAGTTGCGCACGATGTTTGCCCAACGGTTTGCCAGATTATGTCCATCGAATTGCGTTGGACGGCTGCCAAAATGCAACAAGAAATCATGGATTATCAACAGCAAATCAAGACATTTCAAGCAGCCATTCAATAAATATTTTTTAACTACCTTTGGTCATTTATACTGGGGGGGTACTTTTTTTTGATGAACCTTATTTTTCTAACACTTGAAAGGGTTGTTCTTGTCGGTTGCCGTTTTCATCAACCACGACGAGTAGGTGTTTTCCGACAGTTGGCTCCACAACAATCTGATGGAAGGTCTTTGTCGTCCCCATAAACTGGCTGTCAATGTGCCAAAACACTTGGGTTTCTGGGTTTCGATGCGCCAATCGGAAGGTGATGCCCGTAGATTTTCCTGAAAAGTCCTTTGGTAAACTCAATCGAGCTTCTCCTTTTCTCGGATAGATGAGTTGCATTGCCAATACATGGGTTCCGAAACCTCCGCAATTGGGTAAAAATGGTGGCGGCGGTGGAAAATTTGGGTTCTTTGCCCTAAAATAATAATCTTCTAACGGCGATAATAAAAACCATGCATGGTGTTGCATGTTGTTAGGCGTATAACATTGGTCGGTTACTTGAAATTTTTGCGAACTATCCAAGTGAATCAGTTGATGATAGGTGCATTGTTTCACTCTATCGCCCGCTTTTGTTGCCCAGATAGTATCTTTTGGACACAAGTCAGTAGCCCGAAAGCCAGATGCCTTACAAACTTCTATCCGTTTCATATCGTCAAAAGGTGCATCAAACCAGTCGCCGTCCGTATCAAGCACATTAAATATATCAAAAAGTATCGGCGCAGCCTTTTCTACCCCAATTAAACCTGGTCTTCCTTCCCCATCTGCATTGCCGACCCACACACCAACGGCGTATTTAGGCGTTACACCCACCGCCCAAGCGTCTCGAAATCCAAAACTCGTGCCTGTTTTCCAAGCGATAGTCTTAGAAGATTGAAAGAACTCCCAGTTTCCTTGCGCGTCGGGGCGTTCCACTTCTTTCATGGCATCGAGTGCCAGCCATGCCGCCGCCGCATTTAACACCGTAGGCGTGTTTGTTAGACTTTGACCCCGTCCCCCCTCAATCCCCCCGAAGGAAGGAAGCGGGTTTGACTGTTTTTTTGCCCAGTACGTAGGTTTTTCCCAATCATTGCGGTCATATTTTCCGTTGTACGTATAGAAATGTTTTGCTGTACGTGCGATACTTGCGTAGGCACTCGTGATTTCCCACAAGTTACCCTCTGCACCGCCCAAGACCAATGGTAAACCATAAAATTGAGCCGATTGATTGATGGTCGTCAAGCCAATTGTTTTCAAGTTCTGATGAAAACGTTCTAATCCATACTGTGACAACAAGCGGACAAAGGGAATATTTAAAGACCGAGCTAAGGCACGACGTATGGGAACCACGCCATCATACGTTTCATTAAAGTTTTCTGGATGGAAACCACCTATTTCTGTTGGTACATCGGTGATTAAACTATTCGGAAGTATTTCACCTTCTTGCTGCGAAAAGGCATACAAAAAGGGCTTCAATACACTTCCAGTTGAACGGGCGGCGCGGATAATATCTACCGATTCGCCGTGTTCTTTACCTGCTTTTACGTTTCCCGAATAGGCGACAACTTCATTCTTCTCAATGTCAACCACCATTGCAGCTATGTTGTGAATGCCTTCTCCTGCCAATTCTTGGTGATGTAGGGACAATATTTTATTGACTTGGGCTTGTAACGTTGCGTCAATGGTCGTTTTTGCCTTGTTCTGCCCCCCCCCCCAGTATCCAGCGGTCTTTTCTGCAAAAACACGCTCTAAAAGATGCGGCGCGAGTTGCGGAAGCGGCAAAGGTTCGGCTGGAAGTGGCTCTTCTTTTGCCAATTCTCCTTCGTTGGGGTCTATTTTTTTTTGTTCGATGAGCCTATCAATCAGTCTATTGCGTTTGGCAAGCAAAGCATCACGGTTTTTACTCACGTGAATCATCGCGGGCGCGTTGGGAAGCACCGCCAATGTTGCGGCTTCGCCCCAAGATAAATCTTTGGGCTTCTTGTTATAATATCTCCAAGAAGCCGCTTCTAATCCGACTACGTTTCCTCCAAAAGGGGCGTTAGAAGCATACAATTGTAATACCCGCCGTTTAGACGCGGTCAAGCTCAATCGAACGGACATGACGGCTTCCGCCATTTTGGAGAAGATATTTCTATTTTTGACACCCCTTGCAAGGCGAATTACTTGCATCGTAATGGTAGAACCACCGCTTACAACTTCTTGATTGCGAAGGTTTTGTTTCAAGGCACGCCCTATCGCCAACGGATTGATACCCAAATGTTGATAGAAATAACGGTCTTCAAATTCTAAAATACACCTTTCAAATTTTTCTGGAACCTGTTCAATTGGCGGAAAACGCCATTGCCCGTCTGTGGCAATGCGTGCGCCCAACAAGTTGCCGTCACTGTCTTCCACGACGGGGGAAATCGGCACATTGAACAAGGGGCGCGGCAAGCAAAAGCAGAACCATAAAACACAGATGACCAACCCAAGTTTGGTTTTGGTACGGTGTTTTTTTATAAAGAAATGCTTAAATTTCTCAAAGTAGATGGTAATATTAGAAAGCGCAGACCAAATCATCATCAAAGGAATACAAAATTATTTTCAAAATAGAAGACACAAAGGTAGTATTTTTTAGAAAAAAAGTAAAGTACTCACAAAATAAAACAAAACGCGACTTGAAACCTTGTTTCAAGCCGCGTTTTTCAACTCGTGAAGGCTCGCTTTTTAGCAAAGCCCAAACAAATTTTTATTATTCTTTGACCCATTTTGTAGTTTGCACCACTCTTCCGTTCTGACGGAGGTTGAGCAAATACATGCCAGCAGTCAAATTCTCTACGCTATTCTTATTCAACTGGTAGTTGCCCGCCTCGCGAACGCCTTCATTGAAGGTTTCTACGATTTGACCTTGCAAATTCACCATTTCAATCTGAATATTTCCTGTTTCAGACACTTCATAATTCAATTGCAACTGCCCTTGACTTGGGTTTGGACTGGCTGCAAAGCGGTTGTTTGAGCCATTTCCTCCGTTTGTCAAACAGTTTACACCGTATGAGCGGAAAGAAGTTGAAGCGAAAGCAACAGTTGATGTAGGTGAACAGTCTAACAAACGTACACGGACTACATATTGTTGACAAGCGACTAGGTTAGTAAATACAAAACGATAGGTCGTTACGGTATCAACACGTACAATAGAATCGTTGCGACGAAGCGTAACTTCAAAACGAACAGATGGAGGAAGCACGATGCCACCCAATGTCCATGATGCGACTGTACCATTTGGTGTAGAACTAACCGCCAAACCTGCAACAGGAGTACAGTTAGAAACACAGTTTGTCGTAATTCTCACGTTTGCCGCTTCGCTCAATTGTTGGTTTGCACAAACAGATTGAACGCGGAAGACGTAAGTTTGACAAGTTCTCAAACGGAATTCTGCTACGCTTGCCGTTGTTGTACGGCTAATCCATGCCGTATCTGCCGCCAAACGGTATTGAACCAAGTAACCTTGATTGGTCGCCAAACCAGCCCAACGCACAACAACCATAGAGTCACCAACCAAAGTTGCGGTTACTACGGGTGCAATACAACGCGGACATGCCGTTTCAAAGCGAGTGGCAGGGGTCCAATCACTTGATGAAGTGGTGCTACAAACCGCTTTTACACGAAACTCATAGCGCGCACACCCACGCAAACCCGCAACTTGCAACTGATTTCCAGTTGCCGAGAGGGTTCTCCAAGTAGAATCACCCACTACACGAACTTGTACCGAGTAGTTTGCTGCCGTACCAACCCATGCCAAAATAGCAACCGAGTCAAGCGGACGCGCTACCAAGCCACGTGGCAAGGTGCAGATAACTGGACAACCTTGTGTGATGAAGCGATTTCCTTCGCCCCAGTCGCTTGATGCAGTTGCAGAGCAAACAGATTGAACGCGGAAGACATAAGAAGTACAAGCTGTGAGGTTACGCAATGTCAAGGTACGACCTGTAACTACTTGCGTAGTCCATGTTGTGTCAGTTTGACGACGTACTTGAACGCGGTAAGTAGCTGTTCCCGGCAACGAATCCCAAAGCAACACCGCTGTAGTGCCAGTAACTGTTGATGTTACGTTGCGAGGGGCAACACAACGGAAGCAACCACCGCTAACTACGGTCGTAACACTGCTCCAATCGCTATTTGTTGTAGCGGTACAGCGCGTCCGAACACGGAAATGATAGTTCGTACAAGCGCGGACGGTGCCTGTTACTGCACCTGGACGGGTAGCACTTACGCTTGTCCACGTAGTATCACCTGCGGCGCGGTATTGCATTTCGTAAACGGTTGCCAATGTGTTGGTGGGAGCCCAAACTACGGCAAAGACGTTGTTAGGTGTCCATGCGGCGTTCAATTCTCTTGGTGCGACGCATGGAAGCGCGCAGCCTGTGGTCTTGAAACGGAAAGGTTCACCATAACCACTAGACGCGGTAGCAGAACAATTGTTTTTTACACGTACAACGTAATACGTACAAGCACGCAAACCGTTGAGTGTCATGCCGATAGTTGCGTTGTTGACCACGCGCCAAGCAGTTGGCAAGGTGTCAGTTGCAAGGCGAACCTCAAGCGTATAGTTTGCACTGGTAGAAACTGCTGCCCAATAGACAATAGCAGACGTATCACGTGGCAAAGCTACGACGCGCTCGGGTGCCACACAGTTTTGTGCAAAGGTTGACGACATTGCAAGCAACGACAACAACAAGGAGAATAAAACTTTTCTCATTTTTTGTTAGAAAATTTTAATTTTTAAGAAAATAATGATTTAAAAATGGTGGAAGGTTCTTTATGTGGATAGCTAACTTTTAATTTCTTTGATACGTAAAATATGCCCCCCCCCAGTATAAATGCCATTTTACGACACTTTTTTTAGGTAAGAATGGGTTTCTTTTATAAGATTTTGGGGTAAAGAATCGAATTCATTAAGCTTTCTTGGTTGTTTACTTCCCCCCTTCGGGGGGATTGAGGGGGGACATTCAAGGATTATGTGGCAAAGATAGAAAAAATATAAAACAAATATGTAAAAAATAAGTAAAAAAAAACTTTTCAACCTGCTCCACATCTCAACGACAAACCCTCTACGTATGAATAAGGCAAAAGAGTTGCCAAAGATGCTATCTTTTTTATAAAAATAATGATTAAGAAATATAGAACACGCAATTACTTTTGACTATCACACCATCAAAAGGTTTAAAGGTCTCGCCTTCTTCGGGAGGGTTATGGGGGGACAATTAAAAAAATCAGGTTCACACACGCACGAGACGTGGGTAAACCTGATTTCTTTTTATAAAAAACTACCGATTAGACTTAACGAATTGAAAATTCTACGCGACGGTTCTGTGCGCGACCCGCAGGCGTTGCGTTGTCAGAACGCGGTTGCGAAGAACCATAGCCCGCCGAACTCAAACGAGAAGCCGCAATGCCTTTCGATACCAAGTAATTCATACAAGCCTTAGCGCGTTGTTCTGAAAGACGTTGGTTCGCTGCTTCGTTACCCGTGTTGTCTGTGTGACCGCTGATGCTCAAACCGTAGTTCGGGTTGCTTTTCATTACGTTTACTACCTTATTCAAAATAGCAAGCGATGCACCTTTAAACGTTGAACTGCTGGTTTCAAACTGGATACCTTCAATAGCTTCCGTCATTACCTGCGCCGCTTCCGTAGTCACGACCACTGGTGTAGTCGTTGTAGTAGTAACAACCACAGGGTCAGCCTTTCTAACTTCTGGGCAACCCCCGTTTGCAACCGTTCCAACTTGGTCTGGACATTTGTCATTGATGTCGGCAACGCCATCACCATCTCTATCTGATTTCATGCGAGCGGCTTCTGCCATTGCTTTAGCCTTTGCTTCTGCTTCCGCAGCAGCAGCATTTGCGGCTGCTCTTGCTTTTGCTGCTTCTGCCTCCATCTTAGCGGCATTGGCTTTGGCTTCTGCTTCAATTTTAGCGGCTGCCATTTGTGCATCAGCTTCCATTTTTGCTTTTTCTGCTGCCATTTTTGCAGCGGCATCAGCCTTCATCTTTGCAGCATCGGCTTCGGCTTTGAGTTCTGCATCTGTTTTCTTTACAGACTCACGCTTGATGACTTCCATCTTCTTTACTTCTTCCACTTTG
>JBJOPA010000360.1:0-4047 GCA_046051005.1 Bacteroidota bacterium | reverse complement strand
AAACAAAATTAACAACCTGTTGCTACATCATAACGACCAATACATCAATAAAAGTGTGTCAATAATTATTTTTTTATAATTTTTATTCAATTATGTGCGAAAAAAAAATTATCCCGTTCCTAACCATTTCATTGTATTTTTTAAAAAATGACTCATTATCGCATTCTTTCGCAAGGTTTTTGAAGCACTCCTATTGTTTTTGTACCTACTTTTGCCCCGAAAGATTCTTGAAAAACGATTTTAAGCTACTTTTTATCAAAAAAATATTTAATGAATTGGATTTTTTCCTAAACCTTTTTTTTATTTTGAAAAACATTACAAAAATAGGATATTTAATTGCCTTTGCCGCAATTTTTACCACAGTTTCTTTCACCGCTTGCATTCCCCTCAAAAGCAACGACGACCCTTCCAACAGCACTCCAACTTCCGAAAATCCTTGGCAATTGCTCACAGGAGGCTCCACAAATCGCGTCATCAGAAGCATGCGCAGCACCATTTTTGAGTTGCAAGCTGTCACCGACGACCAATTTTTGAGGTTTGACCGAAATTTTCAACTCATCGAAAAACGGATTTTACAGTCCGACCGATTGCTTTTTGGCTCGCCCGTGATGACAGACAACCTCTTTTTACGCGTTTCGCAAGGCGATAATAACCGACAAATTTTAGAATTTCACGTCACCAAAAATGCCGCAGTAATCCGAAAAATTCCAGTTGCAGAACTCACAAACGCCGCCGAAGCCTTTGAAGTTGATGCCTCTGGGCGACTTTTTGCTGCTTTCAGCGACGACGGAACCAAATGTTTCATCTACGGAAAACAAACTTTTCCGCTTCAAAAACCACAAGTTTTTATCCTCGATATCCAGATGAACGTTGCTACAACAGACATCGTCGGCATCACTGTTACTAAAAAAGTGGACATTCCAAACGCCACCACCGACCGAAAAATTGAATCTGTCCGTTTTTTTGGCGGAAATTGCTACCTCGCCACCAAAGAAGGCGGTTACAGAATTACGCCCGATGGTGTTATAACAAAACTATTCGGAACGTATTGCCTAGACTTTTTTGTCAAAAATGGACGAATTTATTCCACAGGTTTTGATGTAAATCAGTTCTACGAATCGCTCAACAATGGGCTTACATTCCGAACGACTGGGCAAAACACGACCTTGAAATACGTCGAAACGGCGGGGGCGTATGCGTTTTCGCAAAATCAACGCGGTTTTCAGTTTGGCGTAGCGGATTCGGCGTTGACAAAACCGCTTCAAATTGTCTATAACACGGCTTTTCCAAACAATCAATTCGACATTTACAATACCGTTACGTATTTTGAAAATCGTTATTTCATCAATGTCAACAAAGATATTTTCTTCCAAAAAGAAAAAGTGTTATCGAAATAAAAAAAATATTGAAAAAAGGCTACCCCCCAGTATAATCTCCCCAAAAGGAGGAAGAATGTCATTTTTTGACCTCAAACTCGGTCTCGCATACGCATGTGAGACCGAATTTTTTTTCTAAAATTTAACACTTCGTGTAATTTTAACAATTAGTGATAAAAAATTATGCAAAAAATGCTTTATTTATAGAAAAACATGTAATTTTGGGCTTTGTTTCAAAGAAAACAAACCCTCCATTATAAATATTCTTCAATCAATTCGATTCAATTGATTGAAAAAAATGAGTTTTTTATTAGCATGACATTTGAATTTAATGACTATTGCAAAGCTGCGTTTTCTGTGGACAACGTCGTTTTTGGTTTCGACGAGGGCGACTTGAAAATATTGCTCATCAAACGCGGTATGTATCCGTTTGAAAATATGTGGGCATTGCCCGGCGATTTGGTGAACATGGACGAAGACCTCAACCAAGCCGCCGAACGGGTCTTGAAACAATTGACAGGTTTGTCTAATTTGTATCTCGAACAAGTACATTCGTTTGGGCAAGTCGGTCGCCACCCGCAAGGTCGCGTCATCACGGTGGCGTATTATTCGTTGGTCAAAATTTCAGATTTTCGGGTCAAAGCGGCTTCGTGGGCGGCGAAAGCGGAGTGGCACAGCATCAGTAAGGTCGAAAATTTGGCGTTTGACCACAACAAAATCCTCGAATCGTGCATCGCGTCGTTGCGCGCACGGGTCAAAAGTCGTCCAGTTGGCTTTGAATTGTTGCCGCCAAAATTTACGCTCACCGAATTGCAACATTTGTACGAAGCCGTTTTGGGTTATAAAATTGAAAAAAGAAACTTCCGTAAAAAAATATTGACCACCGATTTTATTGTTGACCTCAACGAGTCGCAGGAAGGCGTGGCGCATCGTCCCGCCCGACTTTATGAGTTCGACAAAGCCAAATATCAAGATATTTTGAAAAGTGGTTATGTTTTTGATTTTGCCTTTTCGCCCGACCATTCGGCAAAAATGTTGCCTGCTTAACGGCTTAATTTTTCTGAAAAAGGCTTTTATTTCCCTCCTTTGGGGGGATTGAGGCGGGCTTATACTGGGGGGGGACATTTTTTGAAAAAATGAAGCAACAAAACGGGTTTTTGAATCGTTTTGAAAAGAAAAATCACCATGCAGAAAAAATATTGGTACGTTGTTTTGATGGCTTTCTTGTTGTCGAGTTGTCAATTTTATACCTTTCGCGGCATTTCTATTTCGGAAGAAGTGAAGTCGTTTAGCGTTGCCCAATTCAAAATTTTACCGCCCATTGCGCCGCCTACGTTGGGGCAAACGGTGGGCGAAAAACTGAAAAATCGAATCCGAAACAACACCCGACTCAAGCGGGTAGATGCCGATGCGGAAGCAGATTTGGCATTTGTGGGTACGATTGTGGGCTACGACATCATTTCCGTTGCCGCGCAACCGGGTCAAGCCGCAACGCTCAACCAACTAAAAATTTCGGTCGAAATGGAAGTCACGAACGCCAAAGAAGAGAAAAAAACGTATCGTCAAATCTTTTCATTTCAGCAAGATTTTCCTGCGACCACCGATATTTTGGCAGTCCAAGACCAACTCATCAATACGATTTCTGAAAAATTAATTGATGACATTTTTAACAAAACTTTTACCGAAGATTGGTAAATTTTTTCTTAAAAATGAGGAAAAAAAAATAAAAAAAAAGCTCGAATAATGGAAAAAATAAATTCCAATATTCGAGCTTTTTTTATGCTAATTTTTGATTTTCCTAGAAAAACAATCAAAAAATTAGTCTTTTCCATTCACTTTGATGAGTTCTACATCAAAAATCAATGCCTCGTAAGGTCCGATTGAACCGCCAGCACCTTGTTCGCCATAAGCGAGGTTGTAAGGAATGTAGAGGCGATATTTTGCACCTGTTTTCATCAATTGCAACGCTTCTGTCCAACCCGGAATGACGCGATTGACTGGGAAGTCAATTGGTTTTCCGCGTTCTACGGAACTGTCAAACACTTCGCCGCTAATCAACGTACCGTGATAGTGCGTTGTGACGGTGTCTGTTGCTTTTGGCATTGTGCCTGTGCCTGGGCGCAATACTTCGTACTGCAAACCGCTTGCGGTCGTGGTGATGCCTGCTTTTTTGCCATTTTCAGCCAAAAACTTTTCGCCGCGCTCTTTCACGCCTGCGAAACGCTTGCCCGAAGCGGCTTTCAAATGCGCTTCGATAAGCGCGTTTGCAGCTTCTGGTGACATAGCTGGTTTTCCTTCTACGGCATCGCTAAAACCATTTGTAAATTGGCTCATCACGAAATCTTCGCCCGCGAGACCTTGTTGTTTCAAATTTTGGGCAACTAAAATGCCCAACGCATAACTGAATGTATCCACGTTGACTGTAACTGGTTTTTGTTGCATCTTTTCTGTCATGCACGTATTGACGGTGCCCATTGCTTTTTCGGCTCCCAAATAAGTTGGTTTGCCTTGCAACAATGAATTGATAGCCTCGCTCATAAAGTTGATTTTGACCGAATCAATACCTTGTTGTTTCAACCCGAATTGCAACGACGAGCCAAGTCCATAACTCAAAGAATCCGAATAATTTTTCAAATCTTGTCCCTGCAACGCAACCGCCGAAACAGCCGAC
>JBJOPA010000359.1:0-3391 GCA_046051005.1 Bacteroidota bacterium | reverse complement strand
ATGTTTTTGATGATTTACACGATGTTTTCGACGATTCACACGATGTTTTTGACGATTTACACGATGTTTTTGATGATTTACACGATGTTTTTGATGATTTACACGATGTTTTTGATGATTTACACGATGTTTTTGATGATTTACACGATGTTTTTGAGGATTTACACGATGTTTTTGATGATTTACACGAGGTTTTTGATGATTTACACGATGTTGTTGATGATTTACACGATGTTTTTGATGATTTACACGATGTTTTTCACGATTTACACGATGTTTTTGATGATTAACACGATGTTTTTGACGATTTACACGATGTTTTTACATGCCAAACATTAATCCCACACAGTTTGTCAATGTCGTTTAGTTAAGGATTTCGTCGCATTCGCAGCGAGGCGTTTCAACGCCTTGCGGTAAAATGCCTTACCCCCCAGTATTCCTACCCTATAAACGGTAATTTTTGCAGAAAACAGAGAAAAAACACTTTTGTAACAAATAAACACCGTAATTTTGCAGTTCAAGTTCATAATATTAAACTTTTTTTTTAGTTTTTAGTCATTACCTATGAGAAATTTAAAACACGTTTTCACCACTTCTTCTTTATTATTGACCGCTTTGGTAAGCAATTTCGGAGTCAATAATCTATCTGCTCAAACGATTACCGATGCTAATTTTGCAAACGCTATCCGTGTCGAATGCCCCACTTGCATCAACGCTTCCAATGTGTTGCAGCCGCCTGCGGCAAGTCTGACCAATTTGAATGTTAGCACCAAAACCATCACGAGTTTGGCGGGTTTGGAAGGCTTCACGAGCTTGCAAATCCTCAATTGCGGCGACAATATGCTCACCACGTTGCCCACTTTGCCAACCACATTGCTTAACTTGCAATGCTATCAAAACCAGTTGACTGTGTTGCCTGTACTTCCAAATACGTTGACAACATTACATTGTCATGTCAATCTGTTGACTGCTTTGCCGACCTTGAAACCAGGTCTTGTCAATCTTTGGTGTTCGGGAAATAGCATCACGGAATTGCCTACGTTGCCCAATACGATGACTTCGATGATTATGGACGCAAGCATTACTTGTATTCCAAATGCAGTAGCGGGTTTGACAATTTTTAATCAAAGTTTTCAACCCATCACGCCGCCTGTTTGTACGCCGATGGACATCGAATTAGAGGCTTTTTCGGCTGTTCATACTGGGGGGGGTGCTTTGTTGGCTTGGAAAACCGCTTCGGAAGTCAATGTTTCACATTTTGAAATTCAACGCAGCAGCGATGGCAAAAATTTTAAAACCATCGGCAAAATCAATGCTCAAAACAGACCCGCACGCTACGAATTGAAAGATGCAAACGCCATCAATGCCATCACGTATTATCGTTTGAAAAATATGGATTTAGACGGAACTTTTGAATATTCAAAAATCATCAGTCTTGATGCTGCCGCAACTGTTGCAGGCGTAAAATTGTATCCAAATCCAGTTTCTGATGTCCTATTCGTCGAAAATGTATTGGGACAAGACGTAGAAATCATCAATTCTATTGGTCAAACCATCATGAAAGAACAAGCTGTTGAACAAACTTCTTTTTCTATGGCACAGTTTTCAAATGGCATTTATTTTGTAAAAATCGGAAATAAAGCATTTAAATTTGTGAAACAATAATTTTTGTTCTCCAAATCTAAATCCTCAAAATGCCTCGCGTACTCGTATGCGAGGCATTTTTTGTTTCTAAAAAAAAAGATTCATTTTCATAAAAACTACTAATTTTGCTGCGTCAAGTTTTCTTTTTTTTTATTCCGCCATTTTTATAAAATTTTAACCATCAAAATGAATCTTTCTCTTTTGATTCGCCTCAAATATTGCTTTACTTTTTGTTTTTTGTTGGCAAATGTTTTTGTTTTTGCGCAAAAAGCCAAGCCCAAAGCCAAACCCGCCAAAGAACCGCCGTTCAATATGTCGGCGCATTTTCAAGGCAATTTGGGTTTGAACAACGAAGATTTTGTCCGCAATTTTCCTTTCAAAGAATATTTGCAACGCACGGCGTTTTCAGACGTTTCGATAATCCACGAGCATCGCTATTTTTTGAACCAACAACGCAACGTTTCCAACGGTGCAAGTTCGATGTTGGGCGATGATTTTGTCTATAATTTGGGCGAAAATTTCCTCCGATTGTATCCCGTCATGGGCAGTTTATCGCAACTCAACGCCAAAATCAGCATCGGCGAAAAGTTTCTGAATTTCAAAACTTCTAACTATCGAGACGGCGAAATGTATCGGATTATTGGCTATTTTTTGCTTGGAAAAGTGGCGCGACGCATTGAAAACGACATCAAATCAGGTAGTTTTGACATTTCTCAAACCGCCAACAAAGCAGTCGTGGACAGGCTCGGAAAAAATAAAATCTACCTCACCATCGAGAAAAAAACGATGGACAAACTCAAAGACGAACTCGCAAAGGGCAACATCGGCTACGTATTCGACCGCATGAAAAAAAGCTGGGACGAATGGACAAGCAGTAGCAAAAAATCTAATTTAAAACAAAATACATTCACCCACAAAAAATCAAATTTTGTAGATATTTATCGCCTCAACGACGAAAAAGAGGCAATCGGATATGCCATTTGGCTGCAAAAAACGGACATCAAAGCGGGATATTTGGCTTCCAATGCGTTCACAAAATACAAACAAACTCGGAACAACAAGTCAATCGTGTTGGCAACAACGGGCGGTTTTACGAACGTCAACCGACAACCCGAAGGTTTGACCGTCGAAAATGGAAACATCATCAACGCCGTTTTGATGCCCGAAAGACACGGTTTGGTCATCGTCGAAAACTCTGGCGCGTTGACCGTCGCCAACCTAAAAAATCAAATTTCGATTCCAAATTCAGGCATGACGTTGAATCCGTTGGACAATTTATTGGACTATTCGCGGCTCATCAATTGGTGCAAAGCCAATCGCGCTACCGTTTTTCAAACCCAATTGTTGGCGCACAACGACGCGCAACTCATTTCGCTCAACAAAGCCGCCAATCAGTTGCGCGAACGGCGTTTGTTGTGTTTGGTTCGAGACAACAAAACGGGTTTGTCGTATAATGTAATTGTTCATGTGACGGCAAATCGCAATTTGGCAATCATCACCGAAGAAGTTTTTGATATGATGAAATCCCGCAATTGTAGCGTCGAAGCCATTTTGAATCTTGATGTAGGGTCTTATGATATTTTAAAAGTTTTTGATGCAAATAGTAAAGAATTGGGAGCCGTGAAGGGAAAAATCGAAATTTCAAAAGCGACTAATTTGATTTATTTCTATAAACAATAAATTAAAAATCCTTAACTTACTCCTTTCGGAGATTGAGGATGTTCTCCCTCCCTTCGGGGGGGTTGGG
>JBJOPA010000358.1:0-12339 GCA_046051005.1 Bacteroidota bacterium | reverse complement strand
TTTTCAGGCGTTTTTGGCGGCGAGATTTACGAAATCTTAAAGATTTCATAAATCTAACCCCATATGTTATGACAAAATAATTTCATTCAAATCCTTAACTAAACAACATTGACTGGGGGGGTACTGCTTTTTGGAAAAAAGTGTTATTTTTGTAGCGATTTTTGTTCAGATGGAACGGCGCATTGGGCGAGAATAAATATTAATTCAATGACATTGCATCAGCGTTGCACACAATAATATAAAACGGTTAGAACAAAATTTTTCAGTAAAAAATATTATATGTATAATTTCGTATCTAAAATTTATATTTTCTTGTGCACAGCAGGGATTTTGTGGAGTTACTACAGTGAGTTTGGCTATTCATCAGATATATATCTACTATCTTATTGGTTACTCAATACTACACTTATTGTGTTATTAGTTTATAGAAACAAATATACTTGGCATCTTCTGTTATATTTGTTATTATTGCTAATTCCATATAATTGTAGTCAATATTTATCCAATATGGGTGTGTTTTGGAAAACCTCAATAACAGGTTTGACATCTCGCTCTTTTGCTCCTAAAATGATAGGTCACAATTCGGCATTTTTGATAGAACTATCATTAGAAATCTTATTGGTAGTTTGGCTGCGTTTGAAAACTACTCGGGAGTTTTACAAGCTCCTGAATTAAATGTTTATTCCTCCAGTATTTGCTTGATAGGGTGAATATTGAGGGCTTTTTTCTCGTAAAAGTGGTGGTTTTGACCTAAAAAAAGCCTCGTCCAGTATAAAATCCCCAAAATGGGCAGATATACTGGAGGCATAATTTTTTTTTAAAAAAGATGAAAAGAAATAAAGAATTAGAAAAAAAGCAGTTTTATGTTTTAGTGGCTATGTCATTATTCGGTGCAGTCGTAATGGCAATGGCTACTAAATTTTACAATATCAAATCTGACATATTATTTTTTGTATGGTTAGGTGTATCAATTGTTCCGCTTGTAACCCATTTACAGAAAATGAAAATGCCAGATATTGACGAGTAATATTTATTCAGTTCACTACATAAATATTTTTTTGTTTATAAGCCCCCCCAGTATAAAACCCCCAAAACGGGTAAATATACTGGGGGGTACTGCTTTTTGGGAAAAAATGTTATTTTTGTAGCGATTTTTGTCCAACTGGCGTATTTCAGTTGGTCAATTGAAGCATCAGTTCACGGGCAAAGCGTGGAACGATGATTGAATTTTTAAACGATTACGCATCATGAAAAAAATGATATTTTTGATAGGCTTGTGTTTTGTTTTTTCTAATTGTTCAACTAATACGGATTTCTCCACAGATTTTGAAGGAGAAGGTGTTTTTATGATGAGCAGGGATATGCCTTGTAGCGCAGAGATGGTACTATTTATACCAACACCCAATCAACAATTTTCAATATCCGATGTATCTTCATTGGATAGCCTTAGATTTGGTTATGGTATTATAACATCGTCTATACCAGACTCATTGCTATTAGATATTTATAAAAAAGGCATAAAATCTAAGTTGCGATTTGTGAATGACATTGAAGATACTAGTAATTTGCCTTCGACTTGGTTGGCAAGTGGTTACTTAAAGTATCACAATGCTCAAAAATCTAATAGCGACAATAAATGCCAATTTACAGATTCTATTATTTTACCCAATAGTCGTTATGTGGTGTATAAATATTTTACTATTGGTGACATTTCGATTGATTCATTTATGATTAGATAAAACTTTAATCTCATTGAAGTATGAAAAGATATTTTTTGTTTATTGTTGGGCTTTGTAGTTTTTTGGGATGTTTTCCAAGAAACTATGATAAATTTATCAGTAAAAAAATTTTATATAAACAATCTAAACATCCATACGTTAGTCCAGATGGATTGAAATACTGTAGGGACAAAGCATTGAAATTTGTTGATATTCCAACCGCAGATTCTGTCTGGGTTGTAGAAATTGCAGTAGATTATAACTCTTCTACTTTGCAAGGTCTTATTTGGAGCAATAAGCGAGATACGGTAATTCATTTTAATTATGAATATGATTCCGCATATACAGAAAAAATAGCCTACAAAGATTTTCAGCATTATATCAGAATTCCTGCGGAGACGGCTAATTACGATAGCATAGACAAAACGGTACGGCTGGGCGGTACGCAGGGTTTTATAACGCTCATATCAAATAGGGAAAAGGTAGAAACGGTATTTTTCAGAGATTTGCCGTGGGAACCTTTGCATTAATTTTAAGGCTGAATAACTTAATGATCAAAAAAAAGCCAATCAATTGTTTTCGCGATTGACTGGCTTTTTTTGATGCCTTTTTTTGTGGTGGCTTAATAATTTAACTCATAGAACTTTTTATAATCGTCTAATTTCCTTTGTCTCAATACTTCGGCATAATTTTTTTGCGAAACGGCGTATATTTCAAACGACTTTTTCGCTAAAAAATCGCGCTCATTCAAACTGGTGGACTTGATGTAAGCCAACGCCGCCGCCTTGTTTTTGAAAGAACGCAACATCACGACGGGCACATCAACATTTTCGCCCAAATAGATGTTCGTAATTTTTATATCATCGAGACGATTATATTTTGTATTGAAATCTGAAATCGTCACTTGCGCTTCTTCCATCGAAGCATCGGCTTTCAACACCACAAAAATATAATGCGGTTTGTCTTCTTCCATCGTGAAAACAGATTGCGGTTTGTCCACATCTGTTTTGGTGATTCCACCTTCCAAAATGCGCAACATTTCTTTGGCGCGCACCTCTTCGGGCGTGTTCGGAAACGTGCCAACCACGTCTTTCAACGCGGCGATATAATTGATTTTCCCCATCAAATTGCCTGTACACATGGCTCCCAACAAGGCAAATTTAGACCGAAACGAATTGTTGATGCCAAACATTTGTTCACTTTTTGCAATCCGTTCGGCAGCGGCTTTGTAATCTCCTTTTTTGAAGGCTGCAAACGTGGCATCGTAATATTTGTCAACCGTTTCTTTGGTGTCGCGGCTTTTTCCTGTTGGATTTTTGAGCGCGGCGGCGTATTCAGATTTCGGATATTTTTCCAAAATTTTATCGAAATAAAATTGTGCCAATTGCGGTTGTTTGAGCGACGTGTGCGCGAGGTATAAATAATAAAAACTTTCCAATTCTTTTTTAGATTCTGGATAGCGTTTTAATAATTTTTCTAATGTTTCAACCGATTTTTGATACAAATTGACCTTGTCGTGATACAACGTTCCGAGTTGAAACAAGGCATCTTCCACTTTTTTATTGGCGGCTGCCACTTCGGTTTCGTTTTCAGGCACGCCGAACAATATTTTCCCCATTTCGCTGTCCGAAAGCTCTTCGCTTGCGCTGTTTTCGGCAATTTTTGGGTCGCTGCTTGCACTACTGCTGCCGCCTCTTTTGTTGCTGCGTCTCCAATTGTCTTCGAGTTTTCGGGTTCCCCATTTTTTTTCAAATTCTCTTTTTCCACGTTTCACGAGTTCGGGATTGTAGGCAAAAAAGTTTGATTTTGGTGGTGCATTGGGGTTTTGCGCCCCGATTCCTGCTGGATTGTCGTCGAAACGGCTGGCGGGTTTGGTGGCGGCGAGTTTTGCTTTTTCGGCTTGGTCGGCGGCATCTTCGCGTTGTTTTTTGATTTTAGTTGCCATTTTTCGACGTTCAGACGGCGACAACGCGGCAATTTTGATGAGGCTGTCTTGCAACGCAATGGTTTCGATGGCTTTGGCGATATCGTTTAGGTTGGCGGCAAAACGTTCGGCTTCGGCGGCGCGTGGGTCGAGTTTCGACATCACGGTCGCCGTGCTGTCGAAATATTTTTTCGCGTTTACGAAATCTTCCACTTCATTGTACATTTTTGCCAATTGATAATACGCCTCTGATTTTTGGGCGATATTTTGACTCGGCACTGCCAACGATTGTTGCAAATAGGCGATGGCTTCGTCGCGTTTTTTGTTTTTCAACGCAATTTGTGCCAACATGAAATAAATCTGGTCGTTATATTCTTGATTTTTTCTATCTTTTGACATTGCCAACAACGTTTTGACGGCTTCGGATTCTGACAAATTGCCTGTCAAAGTCTTGTTGAGCTTCGCGTTGAACTCCATTTCGTAGGCTGGACCATATTTCAACACCTTGTCGAAAGCGGCGTATGCTTTTTCATTGCTGCCTTCCATTTTGTACAACTGCGCCAACACGTAGGCGATACGCACTTTTTCGCGCTTGCGTTTGCTGCGTTTCAAGGCTTTTTCGAGCCAAGTTTGGGCGGCGGTGTATTGACCTTGTTGCAATTGCAATTGTGCCAACGCCACCGTTGCTTGCGCTTTGATGTCTTTAAAAGTTTTAGGGTCGCGCTCCAATTTTTCTAAAATGCTTTGGGCTTCGCCATACATTTTGCGTTCCGCGTAGGTGCGGGCGAGCCAAACCATGCCTTCTTGATAGACGGGACGATGCTTGAAAAAATAGCGTTTTGGCTTTGCTTTGTCTTTTTTTGCCTTTTCTTTGTCCGAATCGGTTTTCATCACGGGCGTATCATTGATGCCCGTTTTGATGATTTCGACTTTTTCAGGCGTTTTTTTGACGTTGGGGTCGGGTAGGTCGCCCCCCCCAGTATCTTGGTCTTTTTTTGGCTCTTTTTGAGCTTTTATTCTGGCTTCGCGCTCGGCTTTTCGTTCGGCAGCTTTTCGCTCGTTTTCTTTTCTACGGGCTTCATTCCTCGCAGCCAACTCTTCTGCTTTGGTTTTTTTATCCTCTTTTTTTGTATTTTTTAGTTCTTCGCGGTCTTTTTCTTTCTGTTTTGCGCGGTCTTTTAGCTCTTTTTCTTTTTCGTCTTTCAACTTTTGTTGTTCCCGCTCGCGCTCTTTTACGCGGGCTTTGGACTCGTCGCGACGTTCTTCTGCGGCTTCTTTTCGGGCTTTATCGGCTTCGGCGCGGTTTCTTTTTCGGTTGATTTTATTGTCCGCATCTGGATTGTATATTTCTGTCAAATACATAAAAGATTCTTGCGCAGCTTCGTAATCTTTTTTCAAAAATTGGGCTTTTCCAATCAAAAAATAAGCGTCGTCGGTCCAATGACTGGCGCGTCGGGCGGTGGCGATGACTGCCAATTTTTCGATGGCTTTGTCCAAATTTGTAGCTTCGGCGGTTGCATTTTCTACATCAACGTATGGATAAATGTTCAACAACTGGTTAAAGTTGTCGCGATGTTGCAGCGTGAGGGCAGCAACACTTTGGTTCACCAATTCATTGGCGTTGAAATAGCCGTTGTAATAGGCGGTCATGTTGAGATAGGCTTTTTTCAAACCTTTGGCTTCGTCTTTTTTGCGCTGGCTTGCGCATGCCCAAACGAAAACCGTCAACGAAATTAAAAACAAAAATCTGGCAATCTGTCTCATCATTATTTTTTTATTAAAGCTTTTAACGTCTTTTTACAGCATAAAATTTGGGGATTGATTTTTGAAAAAATATCAAAAAAAAATGCCCCCCCCAGTATTGTCTCCCCTCAATCCCCCCGAAGGGAGGGAGAAAATAGGTTTTTTGCTGCGTTTTATCCTTCTTTTTTTTATTAATTATTTATCTTTTTGTGAAAGAATATTTTCACGATTGAGAAACTATTTTTGGCGTTTAAAAAAAAGCCTACCTATAATAACTCAAAAACCAAGCAAATTTATTTTGTTTCCTTAAAAATTTAACATTTTTAAGGTTTTTTGGAAAAAAATATCGCAAAGTTTTCAGAAATTTTAGAAATTTGCAAAAATATCAAGAAATTGGTAAAACAAAAGTAAAAAATCAAGAAAAAATAACCGGACTATGACTTTTAAGGAACTACTTCAAAATATTCGGACTCGTTTTGTGGCGCGATTGGGTCGTTTCGCAAGTCGTTTTTCATGGCAAAATATTAAAACTTTTTTTAGTGAATTGCCTGCCCGCTTGCGTCGCTTGACGGCGCGTGACGTGGTTGCGGCAATCGAAAACCGTTGGGAACGCTTCAAAAACGTGTTAGACCAAGCACGGACGACCTATTATCGGGTCGTGGTGATGCGCAGCGAAACGTTTGAGGAAGTGGGCGCATATCGCATTTCCTTGATGAATGTCTATGTTTCGTTGAGCAGTCTTTTTGTAGCTTTAACGGTTTTAGTGTCGCTGTTGTTCATGTTTACGCCATTAAAAAAAATAATTCCGGGTTTTGGCGGTTCAGAAGCGGGTCGAAATGTGTTGTTGATGCAAGAAGATTTAGAAAAATTGACCTATTTGGCACGCGCCAACGAAACGTATATTGCCGACCGAATGAAATTTTTGACGGGAAAATACGAATATGAAGAAGATGCCATGAAAAATCAGTCGCCGCCCGAAGCCGACACCACGTTGGAAGAAGACGTTTCGACAATTGCCGAAGATGGCGATTTGCGCCAAGCCGTTTCAACGGGTTCGGTCGTACCGCGCATTGCGATTCCAACGCCTAAAAATGGGTCGTCGAATGGGCAACAAGCTCCCAATTTACAGCCGCTCGCGGGCGGGCGACTCGAAAATATGGTTTTCGTCGCGCCTGTTTCGGGAGAAATTAGTCAAGGTTACAACGCCGAAAAACGGCATTATGGGTTGGATATTACGGCTCCCAAAAACACGGCAATCAAAGCTGCTGCCGATGGTTTTGTGATTTCGGCAGACTGGACGCTCGAAACGGGAAACACCATCGCCGTGCAACACAACAACAATGTGGTCACGTTTTACAAGCACAATACTTCCAATTTGAAGCGAACGGGCGACCGCGTCAAGGCGGGTGAAGCCATTGCCATTATTGGCAGCACGGGCGAGCAATCGTCGGGTCCGCATCTTCATTTCGAGCTTTGGTACAACGGAAAACCCGTCAATCCACAAGAATATTTGAGATTTTAAGCCTACAATCGCCTCAAAAATGGCGTTTATACTGGGGGGTAGCCCCGAAACGATATTTTTTCATTTTTTACGCATTTATTTTCTTAAAACAATGCCGATTCAATGGCTTTCGCCTTTCGATGTAACTTTTCCAAATCCTTCGCTTGCCAATGAAGATGGGATTTTGGCAGTCGGCGGCGACCTCAGCGTGATGCGATTGCTCGAAGCCTATCGGCTCGGAATTTTTCCTTGGTACAGCGAAAATGACCCCATTTTGTGGTGGTCGCCCGACCCGCGCATGGTGCTTTTTCCAGAAAATTTGGTGGTGTCGCACTCCATGCGACCGCTTTTGAAACAACAACGATTCCGCGTGAGCGTCAATCAATGTTTTGAAGAAGTGATGCGCAATTGTCGCGTTTCGCGCCGAAATGGGCAACAGGGAACTTGGATAAATGACGAAATTGAAGACAGTTATGCCGCCTTGCACGAAAAAGGTTTTGCGCACTCGTGCGAGGTGTGGGACGGCGAACAATTGGTGGGTGGACTCTACGGTGTGGCATTGGGTCGTGTGTTTTTTGGCGAAAGTATGTTTGCCCATGTCTCGAATGCGTCCAAATTTGGTTTTATCACTTTCGTTCAACACCTTCAAAAATTGGGCATTTGGCTCATTGATTGTCAACAAGAAACACGGCATTTGGGCAGTTTGGGGGCAAGCCCGATTGAACGAAATGAATTTAATAAAATATTGAAAAAAAATGAAAATGAACCCCAAATTTTGAAAAATGCGTTTCAAGATGCGTCAAAATTTAGAGATTTATTAAAATTATAAATTTTTTATCCAAAAATAAACAAATAAATCTTAACTTTGCGGCGCAAAACTTAGTTTTGTTAAGAAATTAAAGAAATTAAAAAATTTTAAAATCATTAAAAATAAAAAAAAATCATGGGTAAAGGAGATAGACGCACCAAGCGCGGCAAAATCATTACAGGCTCTTTCGGCGTTTCGCGTCCAAAAGGTGGCAAATCTGTTACGCCAAAAGTAGTAACAGAAGAAGCTCCAAAAGCACCAACTGCTGACTAATTTTTTTTCAAAAAATGGTCATCAAAAAGCCCTTCCGCTTGTGCGAGAGGGCTTTTTTTTCGTTTTATACTGGGGGGGTATCATTTTTCTATCCAAAAGGCATTAATCTAAAATTTCTTTCAATGCGGCTTGCATTTGTTGTCGTTCGTTCCGTTTTTTGATGATGGTCGGTTCGATGGCGCGTTCTGTGCAATCGGTCATGGCGCAACGTTCGCAAGTGGTGTTGACCAATCTCGTCGGAATGGCGGGGTCGTTGAGAAACGCAATTTTTTTGCGCACGTCGTTGTCCACCATGATGCCGATGGTGACGCTCACGTTGCGTTTCGCGCCCGCCCGTGCGAGGGTGAGACAAACGTATTCGTCATCAGTTCCAAAATATTTTGACCGTTGAATGCCAAATTTAATGTTGTTTATTTCGTCAACTTGCGTAAATTCTTTCAATAAGGTAACTGAAATCCAACGGCGGCAATAATGTTCATCGAGGCTATTTCGATGCGGGTGATGCCGTCTGTTGAGGTGCAACTCCTTGTTTAAATCAAATTTTCCAGATTTTTTATGTTGAATCACCCGTAAAAAAAACAACTTATCCACCCCAAAATGATGCGGCAACACATTCGTCAAGCGTTGAAAAAGCGTTTCGGGTGTAACGCGATATTTTTGAAGCAATGCCACCAAAAATGCGCCGTCCCAAGTCGTTTTTTTCAAAAAAGTATCAATATCTTTTACAAAATTTTCTTTATTGATGAGCAATGCCGCCGAAAAATAGCCCGCCTTGAAATGGTTGAGTGCCTCTTCAAAAGTCTGGACTTTCAGCAGCGACGACGTGTAGGCGCGTTCTTGCAAATTCAAAACATTAAAACCCAATTCTTTCCCAAATTGAAACACGCGCTGCTCTTCTGACAAATGGCTATTGAGCAGTAATTCACGGGTTTTAGGAACAAAAACCGCTCGCAAATTTTGCAACGCTTCGTAGCGCAACAACCCATTTTCGACGATTTTATAGTCATATTTTTTCTCTAAAATGCCCGCCAAAAAGTTCGACGTGACGGCATGACCCACCGAAACATTGTTTTTTTTAGAAAATTGACGCACCGCTTCTTCCAAGTCGTCGAAATGATTGTTGTTGAGTTCGAGGTAGGAACGCAAGGCTCCAAAATAGAAATTTTCTTCGCGCAACGCATAATTTCTCGACAAATCCAACAACGTGGAGATGAAAGCACTCACGCGCATGGGCGCATCGGCAATGATTTCGATGACTTTTGCCATGTCAATTCCAAAAAGATGCAACGGAATTTCGTTCAAAAAATTGGATTGCAACAAATCCTCGACGGGCGCAAGCGCGGCGGGCAAATCAATGGACAACAAATCCGCCTCCGTCGTTTGCAACGCATTGGCTAAAATACTAATTTTATCGTCTTTTGGATATTTTTTTCCCTTCTCGATTTCGTTGAGATAAGAAACCGACATGCCCGTCTCGTGCGCGAGTTCGGCAAATGAAAGTTGACGCGATTGGCGAAGATGACGCACCTTCAAACCAAAAATAATTTTACTATATTGGACTTTTGCGTCCTTACTTTTTGGCGGTCTGCTCACTGTGATTTCCCTGATTTTATACCCTTTCCGTCGTCGAGTTTGTAAAACGAAATGCTGAAATAATCCGCAAAGATACAACTTTTTGAACTTTTCAGCGATTTTTCGCTAATTATACTGGGGGGGGGCTTCTGTCCGCCCGAAAGAGGGAAGTTTTTGTTTTAAAAATATTTTTTTTGAAAATTGAAGTGCAAAAACGTTAAAATCCTTACATTTGCCACATTTCGGGGCATCGCGCTTGGTTGTGCGTGTATAAGGTTTTAAAAAATTTGATTTTTATTGACATTTTTTGTTAGATAAGTGCTAAAATATAAAAACAAAAGTTGTATCTTTGCAAACTATTACGGCGAAACAGCAATTTTACTTTTTAAAAAAACAAGAATTAGGAGCGTAGCAAAGAAATGAAATATTGTCCAAAATGTCATACGCAACTCGTGCAAGATGCAAAATATTGCCACAATTGCGGCTCAAAAGTCGAAATTGCGCTTGTGGCTTGCGGTCATTGTCAGAAAAAAAATCCTGCCAATGCAGCTTTGTGTTACAGTTGCGCCCAACCCTTAGGCACGTTTGATTTGTCCACCAAACGCGACCAACCTTTCTTGAATTTGTCGTTTCGACGAGAAGATATTTTAGAAGATGAGTTGAAAAATTTGTTTTTTCACCTCCTCAAATCAACGGTCGAAGTGATTGCGCCTGACCGTTATTCGCGTTATTTGGAGCAATTTTATTTCTCAAATTTCAATCGCACCGTTGATTTGCGGGCGCGGCAATTGGCTGCCGAATATTACGAAAAATCAAGCGCGCCATTTCCGCCGCAACCATTTTTGATGGAAAAAGAACTCGAAAATGCCATCGAAGCGTTGGTGCATACCCATTTGATTCGCAATTGTCGCGACATTAATCCCGTTTTGTTGCCCGAAGGCATGTTGCGCCATGAGCGCACGCACAGGGGAAATTTGCGAAATCCAAATGTTTTGAAAACCATGATTTTTGATTATTTGGATTTTGTGAACGAAAGAAAAAAGCCAATTTCTGATTTCATCTCGCTTCCAGAAGAAAAATTAAAAAATGCTTCGATTCGTTTTTTACATTCGGCAATGGACGAACAGATTTTTTTCCTTTGGGACGATTCTTTTTTTGGAAATACATTTCGCGAAGGTTTTGCGATGACCGAATTTGGGATTTATTGGAAGGCTCCGATGGACAAACCGCGCCGCGTTTATTATCACAACATCGAGCATTTGACGCGCCAAAAAGACCACATCACGATAAACGGTCATTATTTCCACGTCAACAGCGCAATGGACGTGAAAATGCTATTTTTATTGGCAAAATTAGCTCGAATTTATGGCATTTAAAAATAATCTATTTTCGATTTTTTCGCTACAAAAAATGGCATTTTGGAAGTTTGATGCTTTCAAAATGCTATTTTTTGTAGGCATTTTGACGGTTTTTATCGTGCCGCCGTTTCAAGTTCCTGACGAATTTAATCATTTTTTTCGGGCTTGGAATGTGTCCGAAGGTCACGTCACGGGCAAGATGCGCGACGCACGGGTGGGCGACGAATTGCCAAAAACGGTGTACGATTTTGCCGCGCCGTTTCGCCAAATTCCGTTTCATTGCGAAACGAAAATCAATTTTTTTCAACATTTTCAACAATTTTGGACGGCTAAAAAAAGCGATTTTTCAGAAAGACAATTTATAGATTTTCCCAATACGGCAGTTTACGCGCCAACGGCTTATTTGCCCCAAAGTTTGGTCATCAAAGTCGGCGTTTGGCTAAAATTGCCGATGATTTGGATTTTTTATTTGGCGCGATTGGCAAATTTCGGGTTTTGGTTTTTGATGATTTCCATTGCGTTAAAAATGTTGAAACCTTTTGATGGGTTGAGAAATTTATTTTTGATATTGGCGATGTTGCCCGCAACGATTTTCATTGCGGCTTCCAATTCGGCGGACGTGGCGACCAATGGCATGAGTTTTATTTTTTATGCCGCGTGTTTTGCCGCCATTTTAACGCCTCAACATGTAGAAAATCGCTCAAATTTTGCTTGGATACTGGGGGGTAGCCTTTTTATCAGTTTGAATAAATTGGCATACGTTCCGACGGTTTTGTTGATTTTTTTGATTCCCAAAACGAAATTTAATTCGGAAAAACAGCGATTTTGGTGGTTGGGTGGCATCTTTTTTTTGAATGTTTTGGTTGCCGTTGCGTGGTTTTTGAATGGACATTTTCAACATTTGACGCTCAATGAAGTGCAATATTCGCCCAATTTTGTAGCGGGACAACAAATTACGCACGCGGGTTTACCGCAAATTGCTTGGATTTTAGAAAATCCGTTTGCGTATTTCAAGATTTTAATCTATTCATTGTTCAAAACTGCGCCGCATACGTGGCTGCATTACATCGGAAAATTTGGTTGGGAACGCAATTATTTGCCCATTCCATTGCTTGTTTTTTGGACGTTTATCGCCTTTTTTTCGGTCATCAAGGTTCAAAAAGAGACTTATTTTTCTAAACGCCAACGGCTTTTGATGTTTGGAATCGGGGTGTTGACGACGTTGGTTTTTGCGACGATGATGTACGCATTGTGGAGTTACGTGGGCGCAGGTTTTATCGAAAATTTGGGTGGAAAATATTTTATTCCTATTTTTCCCTTGTTTTTTGCGGCTTTTTATGGCGTTTTTACGTTCAGGAATCCAACAATTTCAAGTATTTTTCAAAAAATAGGTTCAAAAATGAATTTCTTCTCCCTTTCGGGGGGATTGAGGAGGGACTTAC
>JBJOPA010000357.1:0-5619 GCA_046051005.1 Bacteroidota bacterium | reverse complement strand
TCCTCCTTTGAGGGATTATGGAAGGACATAAAAAAAACGCTTCATCAATATTGACAAAGCGTTTTTTTCTCTAATTTTAGAATCCAAATCTTTCTCTCAAAACGGAGATGGATTGTGAATTTTGCAAAAAGCGTTGTGCATTTTTGAAGACCAATCGTCTGTCTGCTCCTTTTTTCTCCACCGAATCAATTGCGGACTGAATATACTGGGGGGTGTCCTCTTCTTCGATTTTTAAGCCCGCTTCTACCATTTCGTAAAGCGAAAACGGGTAGAGATTGTCTTCTGCCGCGCCAGTTTCGATGTCCCACAATTTCATGGTTTTGTCGTAACTGCCTGTCAAAATCTTTCGACCATTGGGCGCAAAAGCAACGGAATTGACATCGCCGAGATGCCCGACAAATGTTTTTTCGACTTGCCCTGTGGTGGCGTTCCAAAGTTTGGCAGTATTGTCGTTGCTGCCTGTCAATATTTTTTTGCCGTCAGGCGAAAAGGCAACCGAAAGCACCGCACCGAGATGCCCTCTTATGTCGAGTTCGACGGTTTGCGTCGCTACGTTCCAAACTTTTATGGTGTTGTCGCTGCTGCCTGTCACCAATCTCAACCCGTCGGGCGAAAACGCAACGCTGTTGATGTCATCTTGATGCCCCGTAAATGTTTTTTCTAATTTTTCGGTTCTCAAATCCCACAATTTCGCAATTTTATCGCTTCCTGCCGTAACAATTTTTTGTCCATCGAGCGAAAAAATTGCTGCTTTGATGGGCATGGTATGTCCTTCAAAAATGCTTTCAGAGATACCTGTTTTAGTATCCCAAATGCGGGCGGTATTGTCGCTGCTGCCCGTCAAGACTTTTGAGCCATCGGGCGAAAAGACGGCAGACGTAATTTCGCTATTGTGACCCGTCAAAGAGCGAATGAGTTTGAAGGTGTCCGCGTCCCAAATGCGCGCAATTTTGTCTTGATTTCCCGTAACAATTTTCTTTCCATCGGGCGAAAAAGCAACCGAAGTCATGCAAGAAGACGAGACCTGCCAATATGTTTTTTTCACAAATGCCGAATCCGTATCCCAAATTTTTGCCGTCGAATCATTGCTGGCGGTCAAAATCTTTTTCCCATCGGGCGAAAACGCGACTGCTCTAACTGATTCGGTGTGAGCGGTATAATTTCTATCCGCATCTTTTGCCTTGATGTCCCACATTTTTGCTATTTTATCTACACTTCCTGTCACTATTTTCTGTCCGTCGGGCGAAAAGGCAACCGCTTTCACGGCAGCCGAATGCCCGACAAAAGTTTTGTCCACTTTCAAATTGCTGGCATTCCAAAGTTTGGCGGTAAAGTCTTCACTGGCGGTCAGCATTTTTTGTCCATCGGGCGAAAAGGCAACCCCCAGTACTTCGTCTGCATGACCGACCAACGTTTGAACTTGTTTCGGCTTTTTGACGCTCCACAACTTCGCGGTTGAGTCATAACTGCCTGTCAAAATTTTTCGACCATTGGGCGAAAACGCAACAGACGAAATGCCTTTCGAGTGACCCACGAAGGTTTTTTTGGCTTTGCTACGCGAGGTTTTCCAAAGTTTGGCGGTTCTGTCGCTGCTGCCCGTCACTATTTTTCGACCATTGGGCGAAAACGCAACCGCATTTACAAAATCAGTATGTCCTTTAAACGTTTTTTTCAATTTTCCCGATTCGATATCCCAAAGTTTGGCGGTGAAATCTTCGCTGGCAGTCACGATTTTTCGGCTGTCGGGCGCGTAGGCAACGGCAGTCACGACTTCGTCATGCCCTTTGAAAACCTTGACCACTTGCCCCGTTTCGACCAACCAAAGACGGGCGGTTCGGTCCCAACTGCCTGTCAAAATGGTTCTTCCGTTGGGTGCGAAGGCAACCGCAGCAATATCACCCGTGTGACCTTCAAAGGTCATTTCGACGGTTTCTGTTGCGATATTCCAGATTTTAGCGGTGCGGTCGCTGCTGCCTGTCAATATTTTTTTGCCGTCGGGCGAAAAAACGAGGGCATTAACAGGCGCATCATGCCCTTTCAAAATCTTTAACAACAACGTCGCTTGCGGCATGTTGACGGCATGATGATAGACTTTTTGAGTCATCTCATTGTCGGGGTGTCGCGTGTAATTGTATTGCATCATGCGCGTGGCGAGCGAGAGGTCGAAATTTCGAGTGTTCATAAACACGGCACTATTTTCTGCGGCGCGACGGTTTTTTTCTGCAATTTCTCGAAGTTGATTCGAGTTTTTGGCATTTAAATCCGAATTATTTTTTGCCACAATCGCCTGTGCGGTTTCTGATTTAGCGATTTGCGTGGCTTGTTCGGCGGCTTTTTTTTGTTTTTCGAGCGTGCCAAGTTGGGTTTGCATGGCATAGAAAACAGACGAAACAAAGCCCGTCACTTCTTGTCGGCGACGCGGGTCGAGCATTTCGGCATCGCGGGCGAGGTCAAGTGCCTGTTGATACTGGGGGGGGGTCGCAAAAAGGGCTTGTTGCGCCGCCGTCATCTTGCAATCAAAATTATTACAAATTTTACTTTCTTGCACACCTTCTTGCGCACTTTCCTGCGCACTGCCTTTGGGCAATAGGAAACAAAAATTTACCAAAAAGAAGTATAAAATACGTGAACGCATCATTGAACGGTTAGAAGTAGATGATTAAAAAAAATAAGATGAAAAATAACATCACAACAGTGCATTGTGACAAAAACATGTGAAAATTAAATAGACACGAAATCTTGATTTTTTCGCGGCTTTTTGTGGTGTGGTAAACTCAAAATGAATTAGTGGTTGTTGATGAAAAACATCTTCGCAGTGTTGGTTTTGATTATATTAAGATTTTTACGATGCAAATATCTAATCTATTTCTGGAATGACCAAATAAATACAAAAAATAATTATAAAATTGTGGAAATTTAGATTTCTTATCCAATCGTTGCGCATTTTTTGTATAACAAAAAGCGAACATATTGACCTCAAAAAGGCGTTTTATACTGGGGGGTATGTTTTTCATCTGTTTTTTCAACCATTTTATCTATAAAAGGTGCGGCGTTTGTGAGAAATATCAGTAATTTGCAAACAAATTCATTAGAAAAAAAGTGAGCGATGAAATTAAGCGAAATCATAAAAATGTCTTGGCAATCCGTGCGCGGCAACAAGTTGCGTTCGGGCTTGACGATGACGATTATTGCGGTGGGCATCATGGCGTTGGTGGGCATTTTGACGGCGTTGGATTGCGCCTTGTTTGCACTCAACGACAGTTTCAATAGTTTGGGCAGCAATTCGTTTAGCATCGAGCGAAAACGAACGGCGCGAAAACGCGGTCGCGGCATGCCTTCCATGCGCGTGGGCAACCCCATTTCTTACGCCGAAGCTGCGGATTTTAAACGCCGTTTTGACTTTCCCGCCCGCGTGACCATCGCTTTCGATGCCACGAGTGGCGCAACAGTTGCCAAAGGCGATAAAAAATCGAATCCCGTTTTTTCTATCACGGGCGTTGACGAAAATTATGCCGCCGTTCGCGGACAGGAAATAGAATTTGGGCGTTATTTTTCTGAATCAGAACTCAATGCAGGCGTTGCACACGCCATTGTGGGCAGCGAATTGGTCAAATTATTGTTCAACGGCGAGCCGTCCAAAGCCATTGGCGAAACGGTGTTGGTGGGCAATCTTCCTTATCAAGTTATCGGTATTTTGAAATCGAAAGGCTCGGGAGGTTCGGGAAGCGGCGACAAAATCGTGTGGGTTCCCGTTCAAAACGCGCTTCAAAACTACAATTTAGGCGGTCGCGACCTCACCATCAACGTAGGCGTGAGCAGCGCGCCCGATTTGGAAGCGGCATCGAACCATGCAGAAGGCGTTTTTCGACAAGTTCGGCATTTGCACGTCACCGATGCGTCGGATTTTGAGGTGGTAAAATCAACGGGTTTGTTAGATTTTTTGACGGAAAATACGTCCACCATTCGCGGCGCAACGGTGTTGATTGGCTTGATAACGCTCATCGGTTCGGCAATCGGATTGATGAATATCATGTTGGTTTCCGTGACCGAACGCACGCGAGAGATTGGAATTTCAAAGGCGTTGGGCGCAACGAGTCGCACGATTTTACTTCAATTTCTGACCGAAGCCATCATGATTTGTCAATTAGGCGGTTTTGTGGGCATCGTTTTGGGCATTTTGATGGGCAATTTGGTGTCTTTGGGGCTGGGCGGCAGTTTTGTGGTTCCTTGGGCGTGGATTTTACTGGGGGTGTTGACTTGTTTGGTCGTCGGCTTGATTTCTGGCATTTATCCCGCCTCGCGTGCTGCCAAATTAGACCCCATCGAGAGCTTGCGTTACGAATAAAAAAAATCAATTTTTCATAAAAAAAAACGTTTTTAGTCTATGTTGAATAAAATTTTGAACGATTTGCAAGGCGTGTTGCGCGGCAAAAATGGCATTATTTTCATGGTTGTTTTAGCATTGATTGCCATCTATTTTTTCTTTCAATTGATTCCGATTTTGTTGAAAGCAGGTGTGGCGATGGGTCTCATTTTTTTAGCTTTCAAATTTTTAGAAAAACGGAAATAAAAATTTTCATATAACAATATTTTGAAAATAGAATCGAAAAATTAAAAGTATTTTCATTTTTTTTTGAAAAAAATTGGGTTTTCCTTTGTTTTCGCGTTTTAAATCTTAATTTTGCGCCGCTTTTTGAATCTTTGCTTTCAAAATTGGCATCTTTTCGATAAAAAATTAGAATAAAATAAAAAAATAATGAGAACGAAGTTATCTACTTTTGATTTCGAGCTTCCACAAGAACGCATTGCGCTCTATCCGTCCAACAATCGCGACGAAAGCCGTTTGATGGTCGTTCACCGCGATTCGGGAAAAATCGAACACCGTGTTTTCAAAGACGTATTACAATATTTTGGCGAAGGTGACACGATGGTACTCAACAATACCAAAGTTTTTCCTGCAAGAATGTTTGGGAAAAAAGAAAAAACGGGTTCGCTCATCGAAGTATTTTTGCTTCGAGAACTCAACCACAGCATGCGTTTGTGGGACGTATTGGTGGACCCTGCGCGTAAAATTCGCGTCGGGAACAAATTATATTTTGAAGACGAAAAAGGACGCGACATTTTAGTTGCCGAAGTCGTGGACAACACGACCTCACGCGGGCGCACAATTCGCTTCATGTTTGACGACAACGAAGAGGAATTTCAGAAACGTTTGGCGATTTTGGGCGAAACACCGCTTCCAAAATACATCGAGCGGAAACCCAATGAAGACGACAAAGAACGCTACCAAACCGTCTATGCCAAAGAAGTAGGCGCGGTCGCGGCTCCAACTGCAGGCTTGCATTTTACGCCACAATTGCTCAAAAGATTGGAAATTAAAGGTGTAAATTTTGCAGAATTGACGCTCCACGTCGGGCTTGGAACGTTCCGTCAAATTGACGTAGAGGATTTGTCGAAACATAAAATGGACGCGGAATATTTCAAAATCACAGATGCCGCAGCCGACACCATTAACAAAAGTATTGAAAATAAAAAACGAGTTTGCGCCGTCGGAACCACTTCTATGCGCTCGCTCGAATCTTCGATTACCTCTAATGCGTTTGTGAAAGCCGCCGAAGG
>JBJOPA010000356.1:0-20760 GCA_046051005.1 Bacteroidota bacterium | reverse complement strand
TGAATGGCAATCCAGTTTGCCGAAAATTCAAATAATTCCTTGTTTATCAATGTTTTTTGCAATAAAAAATCTGTTGATATGATGACGCTGTCGGGTTTTTGGAGCGTCAAATCTTTCATAAAACGCTTCATTTTGTTCATAAAAACGGGGGTTCGCATCAGTCGCCCGTCGCTGAAATCGAAGCCGTCCCAGAAATGGATTCTAAAATAATGCGCCGTTGCCAGCGTGTCCAAATTGCCATTTGGCTTTCTGAAATTGGGTAGTTTTGGATTTTGACCCGCAATTTTGAATTTTGGAAAAAACAAATTTGGATATTTTGAAGGCAATTCCGCAATTCGTTGGTCGCGTTGTTCGAGCAATTGACTTTGTTGCGCTGCCAACATTTCGGCTTTTTGTGGATTGGTTTCGCTGCGCAATTGTTGTCCCAACATATTATATTGTTGTTCCAACTGATTTTGATAGCGTTGAAACTCAAAAAACAGTTCATTTTCTGGCGAACCTGTCACTTCCATCGCGCCCACGAGGTCGCTCGCACGGGTGCGAAGCGTCACGTTTTGGTCGGTTTCGGTCAACAAAACGGTAACATTATTTCGGTCGGGTAAGACCAAAAAGTATAAGCCGGGTTTGTAAGGCGCACCGCTTTTTCGCTCGAAATGAACATAGCCCGTCGCGCTCATAGACGACGTGTCGGCAACAAAATTTTGGTCGGCAAAAACGCCCAACAAGCGAAAATTGCCCCCCCCCCCAGTATAATCGACGATTTGAAGCGAAATTTGATTTTTTGAAACGGGTTGAGCCGAAATATTATATTGAAAAAAATGAAAAAATAATACAAAAAATGGAATTAATAATTTACGATTCATTTTTATAAGATTTTAAATTTTCTAAAAATTTTGGATTTGCCGACATCAAAACTGGAATCGTGAGCAAGGTTCCAAATGTGATAAGTTTGTAATATTGAGCTAATTTATATAAATTTTTCCCCACAATCCCATCTGTCGAAACCGTCGTCAAACAGAAAATCAAGAAGAGTGAAATTTTCAAAAATTTATATTTTTTTTCAAAATTCATTGCAAAATAAAGCAAATATCCCCACGCGGGTAATAACATAAAAAAGGCATATTTTTGTTGGTGCGGAAATATCAAGGGTACGACTGCCGCCAAATAAGCGATTTCCCAAAACGCCCGAAGTCGGTTTTTAGCAGCCAAAAATGGCGGAAATCGAAGAAACCAAACCGTCAAGCCAATCAAAAAAAGCCTCGCTAACTGCAAATAAAAATTAACCAATTTGCTGTCTAACGAAAAAATATTTCGTCGCAATCCCCAAAGTCGCGTTTCGTCATCGTAGAAAAAAGCAAAAAACGCGGCGGAAAGACTGTGTAAACCTTCGGCTTCGGCATTTTGTTGACTCGTAAATTCGGCGTTTGTGGGATTAATCGTCTGCCAAAAATCGTGCTGATAACTCCAAAAAAACTGCCAATTTGTCACGATTGTCGGCATAAAAAAGAAACAAAAGCTGCCCAAAACTGCCCAACCAAATGCTCGAAAATAGCCGCGCCACAGCAAATAAGGCAACAAAACGATGGGCATAATTTTGATGTTGATGCCCAACGCAATCAGCGCGCCCGCCGCCGCCCATCGTTTTTGGTCGAGCCAACGAAGCGTTTGCAAAAATAGCCAAACCAGCGCAATCGTCACTTGGCTCATGTCGAAGTTATAGAGCAAAAAACGAAGCGTGAAAAGCATCAAAAAAAGATAAAATAAATTTTTATTTTTTCGTGTAAAATGCTGAAAATCAAGAAAATAGTTGAGTAAATCAACAATTCGACTGCACAAAACGAGGTTCAAAAATAGCCACAAAAAATCTATCAACCAAAGCGGAAAACCCGAAAAAGGAACCCACAAAAACGCCCAAAATAAGGGATAACTGAACGCCAACGAATTTCCATGCCGCAAAAAAAACGGACTCAAATAGACCGAATCGCCGCGCCACAAGGCTTTGGCTGCGTGAAAATAGACCTCAAAATCGCCCGCGCCCATCGCCGCCGCCCGTACACACGCGAGCAAGCCCAACACGAGCAAACCTGTTTCCCAACGCCCGATAGATGTCGAAACATCGAAAGAACGGTGAAAAACGAGTTGAAAAAAACGGCGAATCGAAGCGGCAAATTGCGAAATCATGTAATTTTTTAGTAAAATTATTGAACTTGGGTCAAAGTTACAATGACTTCTACAATTTTTATAGAAAATGTCTCGTATAAATGGTATCAAATTTGAAATGTAGTAAATGTAAGAATTGCGTCAAAAATGTAAATTTCAAGGTCAAAACGTTAATGTTCTTTTAATCATGTCGTTTTAATACTGACTTTTGGCATTTTTTGCGTCTCATTATGGTAATTCGGGCAAACGTCCAGTTTGTTTTAGTTATATTAAATTAAGGTTTAAAGCGTTTGTTGCGAAAAGGCGGATATGAAGGGCGGTATTTTTTTTACCCCCCAGTATATCGCGCCTTTTTGTTGTTTTTGGTTATATCAAACTTTGATTTATTCTATTTTTCAAAAAACAAATAACATTGGTCAGATAGATTTGGTGTTTCGTCTCATTTTTTTTCAAAAAATACGCACTTGCCGCCAACGTTCCTTAACTTTGCCTCGTTTTTAGGAAAAAAAAACCTTTGAAAAGTGCTTTTTTCTTCAATTATACTGGGGGGGGGCATTTTTTGTAAAAAAAATTAGAAAAATTATATAAAAAATAGAAATGTTAAAAGTTGAAAATTTAACAAAAACCTATCAATCAAGCGAAACGGGCGGCGAAATGCTCACCGTCTTGCACGAGGTGAGTTTTGAGATTGCGGCGGGCGAAACGTTTGCCATCGTTGGTTCGTCGGGCAGCGGAAAAACGACGCTTTTGGGGCTTTGCGCAGGTTTGGACCAAGCGTCGGCGGGTTCGGTTTGGTTGAACGGAATTGCATTGGACGCACTTGACGAAGACGCTCGCGCACGAGTACGCGGAGAAAATGTGGGATTTATTTTTCAAAATTTCCAACTGGTTCCAACGCTGACCGCACTCGAAAACGTGATGGTTCCACTCGAATTGCAAGGCAAACCCAATGCCCAACGCATCGCTCAATCGTTGCTCGAAAAAGTGGGTTTGTCCAAACGTTCGCATCATTATCCGACCCAATTATCGGGCGGCGAACAACAACGCATCGCCCTCGCACGGGCATTTTCTAACGCACCAAAAATTCTTTTTGCAGACGAACCGACGGGCAATTTGGACGCAGAAACGGCTACAAAAGTAGAGTCGCTTTTGTTTGAACTCAACCGCGAAGCAGGCACTACGCTTGTCTTGGTGACGCACGACCTCGACCTCGCCGCCAAAACCAATCGAATGCTTCGACTCAAAGGTGGTCGCGTTGTCGAATGATTTTTGAATCATAATTCTTATAAAATCAACTATTTATAAATTTAAAAAATTAATCAATGACTATTAATCAAAAATTGATAGCCCTCCGAGCGGCGATGCAAACGGCAGGTTTGTCGGCTTACATCGTGCCGTCGAGCGACCCGCACCAATCGGAATACGTTGCCGAACATTGGAAAAGTCGCGTTTGGATTTCGGGCTTTACGGGTTCGATGGGCTACGCGCTCATCACGCACGACGAAGCACATGTTTGGACAGACGGACGCTATTTTTTACAAGCGGAAATGGAACTTGCCGACAGTGATTTTGTATTGAAAAAACAAGTGCAACAAGGCGCACCCGAACACGTAGATTGGCTTGTCGAACACCTTTCGGCTGGTGAAAAAGTGGGTTGTGATGGCGCATTATTTTCGATTGCAGAAGTCGAAATGATGCAAAAAAAATTAGCAACAAAAGGCATTCATCTAGAAACTGATGCCGATTTGATAGCAAAAGTTTGGTCAGACCGTCCAAAATTGCCAGAAAGTCCAGTTTTTGAACACGATGTTCGTTTCACAGGCGTTTCGCGTGGCGAAAAATTGAACGCCATTCGCGCCGAAATGTCAAAATTGGGGGCGACACATCATTTGGTGAGTACGCTTGATGATATTGCTTGGATTTTGAATATCAGAGCCGTTGGTGACGTAGAATGTAACCCCGTTTCGATTGCTTATTTGCTCATCGAACCAGAAAGTTGTCAATTGTTTATTGATGCCGATAAAGTAGATGCGCCGTTGAGAAATATTTTTTCAAAAGATAATATTTCGATAAAAAGATACGATGCGGTTAAAAAAACGTTGCGTGAACTCCCCCCCCCAGTATCTTTGCTGATTGACGGCGAAAGTTTGAATTTTGAACTTTTCAACGCCGTTGAAAATGCGAAAAAAGTGATGGGAACTACGCCTTCTCGCTTGATGAAAGCCCGTAAAAACACGGTCGAACAAGCGTATATCCGTTCTGCAATGGTGAAAGATGGCGTGGCATTGGTGCGTGCTTTTCGTTGGCTCGAACTCGAATTGGCGGCGAAAAAAAGCATTTCAGAATGCGATTTTGCTGAAAGAATTGCGGCTTCTCGCGCTTCGATGCCCGATTATAGCGGCGAAAGTTTTGCTGCCATTATTGGTTTCAATGGCAACGGCGCGATTATCCACTATCACCCGATGCCCGAAACTTGCGCACAAATCGTAGCTGGCGACGGCAATATTTTGCTTGCCGATAGTGGCGGACAATACACCGACGGAACCACCGACATCACGCGCACGATTGCGCTCGGGACACCTACACGCGACCAAAAACAGCATTTTACGTTGGTCTTGAAAGGCATGATTGGCGTTTCGATGCTCCAATTTCCGAAAGGGACGCGCGGCGTGCAGATGGACGTTTTGGCGCGGCAACATCTTTGGGCGCAAGGGCTAAATTATGGTCATGGAACGGGTCACGGCGTGGGTTTTTTCTTGAATGTGCATGAACCGCCGCAAGGAATTGTCCCCGCATTGAATCAGCGCGGCGTAACAATCATGGAAGAAGGCATGTTTACGAGCAATGAACCAGGATTTTATTTGGCAAATGCTTATGGTATTCGTATCGAAAATTTGGTGTTGACACAACCATCGGTTGAAACGGCATTTGGACAATTTTTGAAATTTGAAACCGTAACGCTCTATCCGATTGATTTGACATTGGTGGAACTCAACTTGCTTTCGCGAGAAGAACGAAATTGGTTGAACGCTTATCACGCGACCGTTTTTGAAAAAATTGCGCCGCAATTGGACGTAATCGAGCGCGTTTGGTTGGCTCAAAAATGTAGAAAAGTATAAAAAATATTTTATAAATGAAAATCGCCATTCACAAAACATTGTGAATGGCGATTTTATTTCTTTATTATTATTTTTTTAAAATTATCTGACGGTGAAACCATTTCCGAAATCGGCGGGCGAACTGACGAAAGTGAGCTTTCCTTCGGCGTTTTCTGCCATCAAAATCATGCCGTTGCTCTCAATTCCGCGCAATTTACGCGGTGCAAGGTTTGCCAACACAACAACCGATTGACCAATAATGGCATCGGGTGCGAAGTGTTCGGCAATGCCCGAGACGATGGTGCGCGTCTCGAAACCTAAATCCACGTCAAGTTTCAATAGTTTGTCGGCTTTTGGAACCCGTTCGGCTGCCACGATTTTGCCTGTACGAATGTCCATTTTTGCAAAATCATCGAATTGAATGGTTTCTTTGAGCGGCGAAAACTCATTTTTGGCTTCGGATACTGGGGGGGGGATGTTTTGCGTATTTTCCACGTCGGTATTTTCTAATTTTTTAATTTGAAATGCAATTACTTCATCGCTGATTCGCTCAAAAAGATGTTGCGCGACTCCAATTTGATGTCCGTCGGGCAACACATTTTTTCCTTCTAGAAGTGTATTGAAATTGGTTTTAGCGGTTTCCAAATTCAATATTTTTAATAATTTTTGAGACGTAAAAGGCAAAAAAGGCTGCATCAAAATGGCGAGATTTGCTACGATTTCTGCACCCAAATGGAGCGCGGTTGCGGCAGCTTCGGCATCAGTTTTAATGGTTTTCCAAGGCTCGTTGAATTGTAGAATCTGATTTCCTTGCGTCGAAATTTCCATCAAAATCCCCAATGCACCTCTAAAATCGAATGCCTCAATGCGCTCGCTCAAGCGTGCGATAGATTTTTTCAATTTATCAAATTCCTGTTGCGGTTCCACTTTTATGCTTGCGTCGTCGCTCGAAAAAATGGGCGCGTTGCTGCTTGGGACTTTTCCGTCGAAATGCTTGTTTATCAATACGACAACGCGATTGACGAAATTTGCCAAATTGCCAACCAATTCTGAATTGTTGACTTCTTGAAAACCGCGCCACGTAAATTCAGAATCTCGATTTTCGGGCATATTTTTAATCATATAATACCGCAAAACGTCTTCTTTTCCCGCAAAATCTTCTAAATATTCATGTACCCAAACCGCCCAATTTCTCGAAGTTGAAATTTTTCTGCCTTCCAAATTCATAAATTGATTAGCGGGAACGTTGACGGGCAACACAAAACCGCCATGTTGACGCAACAAAGCAGGAAAAATGATGCAATGAAAAACGATATTATCTTTTCCGATAAAGTGAATCAACGCGGTGTCATCGGATTGCCAATATTTTTTCCACAAATCGGGTTGTCCTTTGTCAATTGCCCATTGTTTGGTCGCCGAAATGTAGCCGATGGGCGCGTCGAGCCAAACGTAGAGTTTTTTGCTATGCGTTTCGTCAATTTCTTCGGGAACGGGAATGCCCCAATCGAGGTCGCGGGTCATCGCACGCGGGTGCAAACCACCTTCGAGCCACGATTTGCATTGCCCCAAAACGTGTGCTTTCCAGTCGTTGGGATTGTGTGTTTTGACGGTTCCGTTTTCCGTTTCGAGTTCGCCTTCGGAAATCCAACGTTTGAGCCAATTTTCATATTCGTTGAGTTTCAAATACCAATGTTTAGTAGCTTTTTTGATGGGCGTTGCGCCGCTCAACGTAGAACGAATGGGCGATTTTAGCTCGTTTGGACTCAACGAAGTGCCGCATTTTTCGCATTGGTCGCCGTAGGCATCGGGGTTGGCGCAAACGGGACAAACGCCGACGATGTAGCGGTCGGCAAGGAATGTTTGTTTTTCTTCGTCGAAATATTGTTCACTTTCGTTGACTTCAAATTCACCTTTTTTATGCAACGTTCTGAAAAAATCTTGCGAAGTTTCGTAATGAAGCGGCTCGCTGGTGCGGTGAAAAATATCAAAATTGATGCCCATGCCTGCAAAAGATTTGCGAAACATATCATCATATTTATCAATTACTTGACGCGGGGTCAAGCCTTCTTTCATGGCGCGAATCGTGATGGCGGCTCCGTGTTCGTCCGAACCGCATGCCCAAACCACATCTTCGCCGCGTTGCCGCAAATAGCGCACATACACGTCGGCAGGCAAATACGCGCCCGCCAAATGCCCAATGTGCAACGGACCGTTGGCATAAGGCAACGCCGACGTAATCATATAGCGTTTTTTATTTTCTATAATGCTTTTCATATTTCTTGAAGTGAAAAACGAATGCAAAAAAACGGCTCAAAATGCCAAATATACTGGGGGGGCATTTTTTTGTTATTTTTCTGCTCGTTTTTGGTTGAAAAATGCCGCAAAATTAGGCTTTTTTTATGGAACTAAAAAGTGTTTGACAAATATCAAAATTTTGTCAAACACTTTTTAATTTTCTCAAAAAAATATTAATTCTTGTTATTTTAAACTTATTTAAAAACTTCTTGATAAACATTTTGATATTTTTGAACACTATTTTCCCAAGAGTTATCAATTTTCATCATTCGTTTTCGATAATGTTGCATCGCGTCGGGTTGTGCAAACAGATGTCTTGCGCGGCTACATGCGTGCGCGATGTCGGCAGTGCTGGCATGTAAAAAACGGATTCCCCAACCGTTGTCGCCCACATCGGTCACGGTGTCGCGCAATCCGCCCGTATTTCGGACAAGGGGCATTGTGCCATAACGCAGGGCATACATTTGGTTGAGTCCGCAAGGTTCGACGCGACTGGGCATCAATAAAAAATCGGCTGCGGCATATAATTGATGACTCAACGCCTCGTTGTAACCGATATAGCAATTGAAATGATGCGGAAAACGTGATTTCAATTGCTCTAAACCATTTTCCACGCGGTCATCGCCGCTTCCCAATACCAAAAAACTCATACGTCCTTGCGTGGCATATACGGCTGCGCTGATGGCATCAACCAAAATGTCGGCGGCTTTTTCGCCCACTAAACGACCGATAAAAACGGTGAGCGGCAAATGGGAATTGAGTCCAAATGCGTTGCAAATGGCTTGTTTATTTGCCCATTTCCCTTCGCCTACGGTGTCGGATTGGAAGTGATGCCCAATCAATTCGTCTGTGGCAGGGTTCCACGTTTCGGCATCAATACCGTTCAAAATGCCATGACATTTTGCCCAATATTGACGAAACAAAGGCTCTAAACCTGCCGCGTCTTCCATCAATTCTTGCATGTAACTGGGGCTGACCGTTGTGATGGCATCGGCGCAACGAATGGCTGATGCCATCGGATTGACCACGCCGTCCCAATCCAACAAACCAGATTCAGAAGCAGGAAATGCAGGCATGAGGCGCACGCTGTTCCAAGAAATCCAACCCTGATAATTGCCATTGTGAATCGTGAAAACGCTACGAATTTGGCGTAAACGCTCATATTTTAAGCCATGTTGCATGAAAAAAGGAACCAAACCACTATGATGGTCGTGACAATGCACCACATCTGGCTGATGTTCCCAGCCATTGAGCCAGTCTAAAACGGCAATTTGAAACGCCAAAAAACGTGCGTCGTCGTCGTCATATCCGTATATTTTTGGTCGGTCGAGCAAGCCTTCGATGCGCACGAGATAGAGGTCAAAACCTAACGAATTATTTTTTTCTTTCAGAATATGCACTTGTCGCGACACCGTTCCCAAGTGGATATGAAAACTGGCATCGGTCAAAAATTCGTTGTTTTCTGTAAATTTGGTTTGATAAAATGGCATCACCACTTTGGCAAAATGACCCGCTCTTGCTTGATATTTTGGCAACGCGCCCACCACGTCGCCCAATCCACCTGCTTTTGCAACAGGATAACATTCGGCAGAAAGATGTAAAATTTCCATAAAAATTGGTTTTATTTTTTTTGAAATTACTATAATTTTCTCGTTTCGTTTTTGTGAATTTTAAAATGTTAAAAAAATAATTACAAGTTTTTTTTAATTCAAAAAATAGCAAAAAATAGTCCCCCCCCAGTATCCAAGCCATTTTTTGAAGTTGTTTTGCAATATTTTTCATTATTTTTAACGTAATTTTTTAAAAAATGCTGCAAAAAGGCTCTAATTTTTTTTTTTTCATTATTTTTGCCAACTTTTTATAAAAATTTAAAACAAGATTATTTCAAAAAAAAATTATGGGAGCATTAACTTTTCCTGATTTTACCAATCCAGACATTTGGATGAGCCTTCTTGCGCTCACATTTCTTGAGATTGTATTAGGTGTTGACAATATCATTTTCGTGTCCATCGTTGCCAATCAGTTGCCGCGTTCGGAACAACCACGCGCCCGCAACTTGGGTTTGATATTGGCTTTGGTGTTTCGATTGATATTGTTGTTGGGCATTGGCTTCATTTTGTCGCTCGACAAGGGTTTGATAGAAGTGCCGTTTATGCACGACCATGAGAAAGGCGGTAACCTCTTTTTGTCTATCAAAGACTTGATTTTGGCTTCTGGCGGCGCGTTTTTGTTGTATAAATCCACGATGGAAATCCACGAAAAACTCGAAGGTGGACATGAAAACGTGCGCACCAAAGACAGCGCAAGCCTTACAGGTGTCATCATTCAGATTTGTGTCGTCAATATTGTGTTTTCTTTTGACTCCATTTTGACTGCCATTGGCATGACCCAATCCGTCGTCATTATGATGATTGCTGTCATCGCTTCCATTGGTGTGATGATGGCGTTTTCGGAAGCAGTCAGCAAATTTATCAACACCCACCCAACGATGCAAATGTTGGCATTGTCATTTTTGATTTTGATTGGTGTGTTGTTGATTGCCGAAGGTTTTCACCAACATGTTAGCAAAGGTTATATCTATTTCTCCATCGCGTTTTCGCTTGGCGTTGAATTGTTGAACATGCGAATGCGCAAAAGCAATCGCGAAGCCAACAAAATAAAACTCAACAATGCCGCTTACGACAAGCTCGAAGGGCAGAAAAAAGAGCAATAATTTTTCAGAAAAGCGATAAAAAAAGCCACGATTATCAACGGATAATCGTGGCTTTTTTATATTTTTCGAGCAAATTTGCTTGAAAAATGGGAATTGAAAATTAACAATATTCTTCAAAAGCAGCTTTGAGATTGTCGGCAATGGCATCAGCCGTGTTGCCTTCGATGCGACGACGCTCGATGAAATGCACCAATTCGCCATTTTTAAACAACGCCATAGACGGCGACGATGGCGGATAAGGCAACATAAATTCGCGTGCTTTTGCCGTCGCTTCGCCGTGTACGCCTGCAAAAACAGTGACCAAATTGGTCGGAATTTTGCCACCGTCGCGGGTTGCCAACACCGCCGCAGGGCGGGCGTTTCTGGCAGCGCAACCGCACACCGAATTGACAATTACGAGCGTTGTGCCTTCCGTTGCGTCCAACATTTCAACAACCGCATCGGGCGTTGTGAGGCTTTTGAAACCAGCCGTTTCGAGTTCCGCAGCCATGGGCGCGGTCAAATCAATAGGATACATCATTTTTTTTAAAAGGTTTTTTTTCCAAAATTTTAAATATAGAAAAAAAAATATCGCGTCAAAAACGATTTTCTTTTCAAGGATAATATTTTTTTTAGACGATTGAAAACATGTTTCGATACCATCTAATGTTTTAAAAAACAATTGACATCAAAAAAAGTTTCTAAAAAAAAGTCTAAAAAAATCGCCACAAAAATACGACTTTTTGGTGAAATGTACTTAAAAAATCTGAAAAAAGACTACCCCCCAGTATCGTCCCCCTTCAATCCCCCCGAAGGAGGGAGGAAACCCAATTTTGAGAGGGACGATACTGGGGGGTAGCCTTTTTTGTCAAAATTTTATTTGAAAAAGCAAATTATTTATGAATTTAAAAATTCTAGAAATTGTTGTTCGGTCATAATTTCGATAGTCGCAATTTTTTGTGCTTTTTCGAGTTTTGAACCTGCTTTTTCTCCGACGACCAAAATATTTAAATTTTTACTCACGCCCGAAATCAATGTTGCGCCTTCGGAAATAGCGGCAGCTTCGGCTTTTTCGCGGGTAAAAGTGGTCAGCGTTCCCGTAAACAAAATGGTTTTTCCTGTCAAACGCCCTTCGATATTGGCGGCATTTTTGGGTTTGTCTTCGTCGGTTGCGGTCATATTTACACCCAACTCGCGGAGGCTTTCGAGCATCAACATATTTTTTTCATTGTCAAAAAATGCCACCATATTTTGCGCCAAAACGGGTCCAATTCCCTTAATTTGGGTGTAGCGTTCGACTGTCCAATGGGTCAAATCGAATACGTTTTCAATTTCAGAAGCTACCAATTTTGCGGCTTCGCGTCCCATTTGATGAATGCTGAGACTGTGCAATAACCGATGAATTGGGTTTTGTTTTGCCTTGTCAATCGAATTTCTCAAATTGGTTGCCGATTTTGCGCCAAAACCATCTAAATTCGCAACACGTTGATAATCAATTTTATAAATATCAACAATACTTTTCACCCAACCTAATTTTTGGAACCGTTCGAGGTTCGATTCCCCAAAAGATTCGATATTCATGGCGTGTTTTGAAACGTGAAAAATCATGCGTTGCAAATCTTGCGCGCCACACGTACACGTCACGCAACGCCACGCTGCCTCGCCTTCTTCTTTCACGAGCGGCACTTTTTCGATGGCATTCATGGGGCAAAAAGTGGGATATTCGACCACCGTTTCAGAGCCATTTCGGAGGTCGGGAATAGATTTTACGATTTGCGGAATCACGTCGCCAGCGCGTTCCACAATCACGGTGTCGCCCAATCGCAAGTCTCGACTTCGGATATTTTCTTCGTTGTGCAATGAAATGGAACTTACCGTCACGCCCGCCACTTGCACGGGTTCGACTTTGGCGACGGGCGTAATGGTGCCAATTTTTCCGACTTGAAACTCGACGGAAATCAGTTTGGTCGTAGCTTGTCGCGCCTGAAATTTGTAGGCAATTGCCCAACGCGGGTGATGCGACGTGCTGCCGCAACGAGATTGAATGCCCAAATCGTCCACTTTTACGACCATTCCGTCAATTTCGTAGTCATAATTGTCTCGTTTTTCGCCCCATTCGCTACAAAATTTGGCAACTTCTGCTATGTTTTTGCAACGTTTTGACACGTCAGTTGGCACCTTGAAACCCAAATCTCGCAACGTTTCAATGGTTTGTTGATGCGTTTCAAATTTATCGAGCAAATTTGCGCCCCCCCCAGTATCGGAGCCATTTTCGAGTTCAAAATAGCCCAATTGATAGACAAATGCCTCGACGCGCCGTTCTGCCAGTTCGCGTGGATTTTTCATGCGCAAGCCGCCCGTTGCGGCATTGCGTGGATTGGCAAACAGCGTATCGCCACGCTGTTGGCGCATGGCGTTCACAATTTCAAAATTCTTTTTTGCAATCAATGCTTCGCCCCGCAACTCGACGCGCCGAATGCCAAATTTTGAAAAATCGGCACGCAACGGAATCGAAGGAATTACTTTGGCATTGAGTGTAATTTCGTCGCCAATTGCGCCGTTTCCGCGTGTGGCAGCCCTGACGAGCAAGTCGTTTTCATAGAGCAGCACGATGGTTCCGCCATCAAATTTGGGTTCGACGACATAGCCAATGTCCACCATTTCTGATGGTAAATCTGCATTTTTTTTAACTTGTTCGTCAAATTCTGTCAAATCTTCAGCGTTGTAAGAGTTTTGTAAGGAAAGCATCGGCGTGAGATGTTGCACGGCGGCGAAGTTGTCAATCAAATCGCTCGAAACGCGCTGTGTGGGGCTGTCAACAGTTTGCAATTCAGGAAACATCGCCTCCAAATGTTCCAATTTTTTAAACAATTGGTCAAAATCGGTATCGCCCAAAACGGGTTCATGCAAGACATAATATCGCCATTCGTGATAGCGAATTACGGTTTGCAAATCGGTGGCGAGGGTGGTGGCTTCGAGTGCATTGGTGGCGTTTGCGTGCGCGAGGAGACGACGCGACAAATCCAACAAACGGCGTTGCATGTCAGGCGAGTAGGCTTGTTGACTCATTTTTTTTTGATTATTTTAGCAATTCTAATTTTTTTTCTATCAATTTTTATTCGGAATTAAACGCATTTTGTAGTAAATAAGTTCCTATTTTTCATAAAAATGAAAAAACTTTATGGAATCGAAAAAAAAATCTTTTCGAGCAAAGCAACGGTTTAAAAACAAGTCGCGTATGGTATTTTGTTAGATTTGATGGAGAAAAGTTTTGCAAAACGCCTTCAATATTGTTCACGTATTTTTTTTAAAAAATATTATTTAGAAACCCAATAATAGAAAAAGTTATGATTAAGTTGAAAAAAAGTTTTTTGATGTGTTTGATACTGGGGGGTAGCGTTTTTGCCCGTGCGCAAGATGTGATGAATGCTCCCGTGACCAATGCCGACACAAGCGGCAAAACGCGGACACTTTTGAGTGGCGCAAAGGTCAAATATATTGGTTTTTATGTCGCACCAGAGGCGCAATACACGAGCGTGGCAGGCAATTTTACATACGGCGGCGGCGTGTCGGCTGGTATGGTGTTCAACAAACGTTGGAGTATTGGCGTATTTGGCACGCAAACCGAAGCCATTGCGACTACTTTTAGCGACAATACGGGTTTGCAATTGCGTACCATGCAAGGCGGCGGCTTTGTTGAATACACGTTTTCGCCGAATAGCGTGTTTCATATTTCGCTGCCCGTTCAGTTTGGTGGCGGCATGGCAAGATTGGATTCGGTGAACAGTTCGCGCTCAAATTATGGTCGAGGCGGCAGAGATTTTGGTGGCATTAACAATGCGAATAATCAGCAAATATTTTTTATTCAACCCAATTTGCGTGCAGAGTTGAATGTGGCTCGAATGGTTAAAGTGTTTGCGGGTGCGGGCTATCGCTTGAGCTTTGGCGATAATGTGAGTTATCCAAATGCAAGCGGAACCACAAGCGCGTTGGCAAATTCGCAACTCGGCGGCTTTTCGTCGCAAGTGGGCATCAAAGTTGGTTTGTTCGACATCAATATGCAGCGAAAATTGAATCTTCGTTTCTGGAAAAAACACCGTCACGAAGGTTAAATTAATTTAGAAAGTTATTTGAAGTAGAATAGAATGAAGTGAACCGTCTCGCATGTGTGAGGCGGTTTTTTTTTGATAAAAAATGCCGATTATACTGGGGGGGGGCATTTTTTTACTAGGATTTCATAAAAAAAAGTGAAAAACGGGTTAATGCGTTTTCCACTTTTTTTTTATTTTTTTATTCAAAATTTTTACACAACTTTGTCTGCACAAGACGAACTGGCGAACGCATCAGGTTTGGCTTTGAAGACAAAACCCATTCCCAAAATATAGCCCATCGCCTCGCGTAAAGCGGTGTTGGATTGGAAATAAGGGTCGGTGTTAATGTCGGCGTGAACTTCGAGTCCTACGTCATATTTGTCTAACAATTCGCAAAGGGCGTAGGCAATTTCGACTGATTTTCCGACTTCGTTAATCATTCGTTCGCGCAAACTCATGGTTTTTCGTTCGCTTCGATTGGAAATGAACATAAAACCGCCGCGCCGCTCGCGCAAAAAAACGATGACCGTTGCAAAATCAACTTCGGTTCCGCGCACCTGCGAATCGGTTCCGATGCAGACTTTTAGCCGATAACCCGCCGCAATTTCTGCTTTAATGGTTTGCTCGACGGCTTCTCGAATCGGTAATTCGATTTTGTCGCCATTGAGTCTTCTCCAATTTGTTTCCATATTTTTCAAGAATTTTTAAAGATGAATAAAAATAAGAAAGTATATAAAAAAAACAAAAAGATTTGGATTCAAAAAGAATCTACGGCAAAAGTAAGGAAAAATCGGCAAGATTTCCAAATAAAAAAACAATTATTTTGTGAAAAATAGAATTTTTTTTACAAATTTGGATATTTTTAAACAAAAATGCTATAAAAAAAACGAAAAAGCCTCATCACGCAGGTGATGAGGCTTTTTATACTGGGGGGGGGACTTTTTTTATCCGCGTTTGACAATCATGGCGGTCAACTCGGCTTCTGATGCGATTTTGTTGCCCACAAATGCTGTTCCTTTCATATAAACGATGCCGCGACGAATGGGCGCAAGCAACTCCATTTTGAAAACCAACATGTCGCCCGGCATTACTTTTTCGCGGAATTTGCAGGCATCAATTTTCAAGAAATAGGTATCCCAAATTTCGTCGTCGGGCGTGTGCGCGAGGGCAAAAATGCCGCCCGTTTGCGCCATCGCCTCAATCTGTAAAACGCCTGGCATGACGGGATTTTCGGGAAAATGTCCTACAAAAAATGGTTCGTTCATCGTTACATTTTTGATGGCGATGATGTAATTTTCATGGATTTCCATGACTTTGTCCACCAACAAAAACGGAAAACGATGGGGAATTTTTTTCGTAATTTGATTGATGTCCATGACTGGTTTTTTCGTCATATCAACGACTGGAACATCTTTTATTTTTTGAAAATCGCTCGCCATTTTCTTCAAAATTTTAGCGAAAGCGACATTCGAGCCGTGTCCGGGTTTGGTGGCAATGATGCGTCCGCGAATGGGCATGCCGACCAAAGCGAGGTCACCGATGACATCGAGTAGTTTATGTCGTGCCATTTCGTTAGAAAAACGCAATTTGGCTTCGTTGACAATGCCCATTTTGAGGTCTGTATTTGGCACTTCGTTGGTGCGTTGTGCAAGCGATTGCAACTCTGCGGCGGCATAGTTTCGTTCTGCAATCACGACTGCATTGCTGAGGCTGCCGCCGCGAATGAGTCCTGCTTCAAACAACATTTTCAATTCTCTCACGAACACAAAAGTACGCGCCAAAGCCACCCCCCCAGTATCGGAGGCATAATTTTCGAGACTATCGAGTTGGGCAAATTGCTGACCGAGTGTTTCATAATCGGTCATGGTCGTGAGGGCGTATTCGTCGTTTGGCAAGGCGTGATATTCACTGCCTGTTGCCTCATCTTTCCAATAAATGGGCGTTTTGATGTCAAAATATTCGCGTTGCGCGTCTTGTTCTACGATGCCCGCCGCTTGGATTGCCGCTACGAATTGAATGGCACTGCCGTCTAAAATCGGAATTTCTTCGCCGTCAAGTTGAATGAGGGCATTGTCCACGCCACAACCGACGAGTGCGGAAAGGAGGTGTTCGATGGTTCGCACGCGCATGTCGCCTTGTTGCAACATGGTTCCGCGTGTGGTATCTGTCACTCGATTGGCATCTGCGGCGATGATGGGTTGCTTTTCGAGGTCGGTTCTCTGAAATTTATATCCAAAACCTACTTCCGCAGGCAAAATATTGACCGTGATGGTTGCGCCTGTATGCAAACCAATTCCACTCAATTGAACGGTCTGTGCGAGCGTGCGTTGCTTCATTGTAATTTTGCAGTTAAAATTTTATATAAGTGTATTTTTACAAAAAAAATAGATAAAGTGGTTTTTTGTGGAAGGCGGTGCAAAAGTACAATTTTTCGACAAGTTCGGTATTATTGGTATTAGATAAAATTTGTTTCATTTGTTTTTTGAATCGTTTTGACCTGCTTTTGTATGGTTTGGAAATAAAATATTTATTTTTTGGGAACAAAAATGCGGAGTTTTGCGTTTTAGGTCTTTGTTTCTTGCCATTCAAAACCGCTTTTCCTTCCGTACAAGCATTAAGTTGTAGTTAATTATCTCGTAATATCATGTCTGAAAAAAGTACTAAACCAAAGTTTAACACCTCGCTGTTGTGGCGTGTGTTGGGGTTGACCAAACCCTACCAATGGGCGTTTGCCCTTGCCATTTTTTTAACGGTTGTGTTGGCTCCGTTGGCAAGTTTGCGTCCTTATTTGATGCAACGCGCCGTTGATGAACACATTTTTAAACTTGATTTAGAAGGTCTCACGCGCATCACGGGGCTACTTTTTGTGGTCTTGTTTATTGAAGCGGCGTTGCAATACATTTTCAATATGACCATTTCGCGGTTGGGACAAAACATCATACGCGACCTTCGCGTGCGGGTGTTTCAGCACGTGACGAGTCTCAATTTGAGTTATTTCGACAAAACGCCGATTGGACAATCCACGACGCGCACCATCAGCGATATCGAAACCATCAACACCATTTTTTCGGACGGCGTGATTGCAATTATTGCCGATTTGTTGTCCCTGTTTTTCATCTTGGGCATGATGTTGTGGACGAGTTGGAAATTGACACTCATTTGCATGGTTGTGTTGCCATTTTTATTGGTGGGTGCGTATTTGTTTAAAGAATCGGTGCGTAAATCTTTTCAATCCGTAAGGAATCAAGTTTCTAACATGAATTCCTTTTTGCAGGAACAAATTAGCGGAATGCGAATTGTTCAGATTTTTAATGCAGAAGAAAAAGAAGCAAAAAAGTTTGAAAAAATCAATACGGATTATAAAAAAGCAAATTTAAATGCGATTTTGGCGTATGCCATTTTCTTTCCATTTGTCGAAATTATTTCGGCGGCGGCACTAGGAATCATGGTTTGGTACGGCTCGAAAGGCGTGTTGGAAGGTCACATGACGTTGGGTATTTTGGTAGCATTTCCGATTTATTTGGGCATGTTGTTTCGCCCCATTCGCATGCTTGCCGACAAATTCAATTCCCTGCAAATGGGCATGGTGGCGGCTGAAAGGGTCTTTAAACTCCTTGACGATACTACTTTTTTGGAGCAAAACACGCCAAAACCCGCTCAAAATGGGTCAGATACTGGGGGGGGGGCTGCCGTAGCGTTTCGCAACGTTTGGTTTGCCTACGAACCGCAACATTGGATTCTGAAAGACATCAGTTTTGAACTCGAACGGGGCAAAACCCTTGCCATCGTCGGTTCGACGGGAAGCGGAAAAACGACCATCATGTCTTTGTTGGGACGTTTATATGAAATCCAAAAAGGAAATATTTTGATTCAAAATCAAGACATTCAACACATGGATTTGAGCATTTTGCGGAAAAAAATGTCCATCGTTTTGCAAGACGTTTTCCTATTCAACGGCACGATTTTAGAAAATATTACGCTTCGACGCACCGATATTTCGCCCGCCCAAGTTGTGGAAGCCGCAAAATTGATTGGCGCACATGAGTTTATCGAAAAATTGCCCAATGCCTACGATTATGTGGTCATGGAACGCGGCGCGGCACTTTCGATGGGACAGCGACAATTGATTTCGTTTGTGCGCGCACTGGTTTTTGACCCTGAAATTTTGATTTTGGACGAAGCTACGTCTTCCATTGACCCCGAAACCGAAGCCACGATTCAATATGCCATCGAAAAATTGATTGCCAAACGCACCAGCATCATCATTGCCCACCGACTTTCGACGATTCGACATGCTGAAAAAATTATGGTTTTAGAAAAAGGCGAAATCAAGGAAATTGGCTCGCACGAAACGTTGTTGAAAAACGAACATGGACATTACAGAGAGTTGTACGAAATGCAATTTTCAAATGTCGCAAACGGATAATTTCTATCGTTTCATTTGTTAAAAATATGCCCCCCCCAGTATAGACGCGATTTTTCGCGTCTATTTTTTTTGAAATACTGCCATTTTGTCTTGAATTTTTTCATTTAAAATTTAAATTCAGACAAAATGGCAGTGTTTTTTTATAAAATGTCAGTAAAAAAAGAATTTTTGACGCTAAAATTGGCATGGAACAGGATTTGCAATATCATCAGCATAAATAAAAATAGTTGGCAACAACTTTTCTTAACGACTTTAAAAAATATTAAATTTCTTAACATTTTAAATTTTTAAATTATCATGATTGCATTTAAAGTAAATCCATTTGCACCTGTTTTTTCAAATGCTGCGGTTCGCACGTTCAACACGTTGGCAGACGAATTTTTGAATCGCCCGATTAACGAAGTATTGGGCAACGACCAATTTGTGACCACGCCTGCTGTCAATATTTTGGAACATGCCGATAAATTTGATATTGTGTTGGCAGCACCGGGTTTTCAAAAAATAGACTTTTTGGTGAATATCGAGAAAAATAAACTCACGATTTCATCAAAAAAACAAGAATCGCCTACGGAATCTGAAAAAACGGAGTCCAAAACGCATTTCACTCGTCGTGAATTTAACTATGCACATTTCGAGCGCGTGTTCAATTTGCCTGAAAATATTTCGGCAGAAGGCATCAGCGCGACTTATGAGCAAGGCATTTTGACGGTTGCATTGCCAAAAGTAGAGCCGAAAAAAGAGGTAAAAAATATCTCCGTTTTCTAAAAAAAAATGTGTTCATAATTTTTTTCATGCACATTGGAATTTGATTTTAGTTGTTTGAATAAAGTGGGCAGCCTTGCGCGATGGCGTGTTGGCTGCCTCTTTTTTTGTTTTTTTTAAAAATATTTTTAACTTAGTTTGAAAATCAAACTAAGTAGTTGTAACTTTGTGCCGATTTAGTGGTTAAAGAATCAGCAATCCTTTTTTTTATCAAATTTTATTGAAAAAATATGAAAATCGCACTCGCGCAACTCAATTATCACATCGGCAATTTCGAGGGCAATCTCGAAAAAATGCTGGGTATGGTCACTCGTGCAAAAGCCTTGAAAGCCGACCTCATTGTTTTTGGAGAATTGGCAACTTGTGGCTATCCGCCGCGAGATTTTTTAGAATTTGACGACTTCATCAAAAAATCTTATGCCAGCGTAGAAGCGTTGGCAAAAGTGGCAAAAGGCATTGCCGTAGTGGTCGGTTCGCCCGCGAAAAATCCTCGAATTGAAGGGAAAGACTTGTTCAATTCGGCATTTTTTTTGGCTGACGGCGAGATTAAAGCCGTTCAACACAAAACGTTGTTGCCAACTTATGACATTTTTGATGAATATCGCTATTTTGAACCTGCTTCGGAATGGAATTGTGTGGATTACAAGGGCAAGCGCATTGCGTTGTCCGTTTGTGAAGATATTTGGAACGTCGGCAATGAAAATCCGCTTTACACCATCTGTCCGTTGGACGAAATGATGCCGCAAAAACCAGATTTTATCCTCAATTTATCGGCTTCGCCATTTAGTTACGACCATGCGGCGGATAGGATTGCGACGGTGCGGGCAAACGTTTCGCGCTACAACATGCCTTTGTTCTACGTCAACCATGTGGGCGGGCAAACCGATGTGGTGTTCGACGGCGGTTCGATTGTGATGTCTCCCGACGGAAAAGTGTTTGATGAAATGCCTTATTTCGAGGAATCTTTGAAAGTTTATGACCTCGAAGAAGTTCAGAAATCAACAAAAAAGAAAGGTTTTGGCGAGCAAAAGAAAGAAAAAATTGCCCTCATACACGACGCATTGGTGGTCGGCATTCGCGACTATTTCCAGAAAATGGGATTGCAACGCGCCATTTTCGGGCTGTCGGGTGGCATTGATTCGGCGGTAGTGGCGGTGTTGGCACAACGCGCTTTGGGTGCCGAAAACGTGCGATGTTTGCTCATGCCGTCCCAATTTTCGAGTGACCATTCGGTGA
>JBJOPA010000355.1:0-5394 GCA_046051005.1 Bacteroidota bacterium | reverse complement strand
TTTCATCAATCGGTCTAACACGCCGTTTACAAATTCTTTCGATTTATCGGTCGAATACGTTTTAGAAATATCCACATATTCATTTATCGTTACTTTGGTCGGAATCGTTGGAAAATACAACATTTCCGAAATCGCCATTTTCAACAACACCATATCAATTGCCGTCACGCGCTCGATGTCCCAGTTTTCTAACATCGGTTTGATGTGGCTGACAATTTCCTCGTCTTTTTTATGGGTTTTCATCAACAATTCGTCGCCAAATTGATACGTCAAACGGTCTTCGCCCAAATATTCGATAGAAAAAGAATCTGTACTTGGAAACGTTTTTATCAATTTTTTCATCGTTCCGACGATGAGCGATTTGTCATCAATCCAAGAAGCAATTTCTTCCATGCGCTCGTTAAACATTTCATGTTGCGCCAAAAAACGGTACAAATCTGACAAAATCGTGCGATGCTCTTCTTGCGTCGGCGTGTCTTTTGCCAAATATTGTTTTGCCGAATCTGTTTTCATAAAATCTGAATACAAATTTCGGGTAATATCTTCATCAATCTTTGGCGCAATGGCATATTTCACCATCGCATCGCGATAAACTTTTGACTCGACAAAAGGCAACAACACGTCGTTTAGATACAATTTCGGTTTGAAAGCGCGGTCTTCGGGCGTAGGCATCATTTTGGCTTTCCGATTCACTTCGTCTTTGACTGCGTAATGCGCAACGTCCACAAATTGAGCCAAACTGTAAAGAAAAAGCTCCATGTGTTTTTTACCGTAACTTTGGTAGCGCACCAACAAGTCGTGGAGTTGCAAAGATTCATCTCGCCCAGCAGCGTAGAGGAATTGCATGATTTTGATACGAATATTTCTTCTTGAAAGCATTTTTTTGGTTGAAAATTTTAGTTTTTCGCCGCAAAAGTACGGCTTTTTTCTTTCGGCTGTTTCTAATTTTTGAAAAAAAAATCAAAAAAAGTACCCCCCCAGTATAAAACGCAAAAAATCGGGTTTTACCGATGCAAAACCCGATTTTTTGAGCTGTAAAAAAACTGATTTATCGTTTTTTCTTACTCGTTTTGTAGCCGCTAAAAATATATTCGCCCAAACCTTGCAACGTACTGTAAAACGCTTTGCCGTTGTTGGCTTTCGTAAATTCTTCTACAAATTGCTGCAAATACGCATCGCGTGCAATCATAAAAGTCGTCACAGGAATCCCCAATTTGCGGCAGCGAACGCCCAAACCAATCGTCCGATTTATCACCATGCGGTCTAAACCCCAACTATTTTGATAATATTCTTTGCCCCGTTTGATGCAAGTCGGCTTGCCGTCGGTAATCATAAAAATCTGTTTATTCGGATTTTTTCGCCGTCTCAACAAGTCCATTGCCAGTTCCAAACCTGCAACGGTGTTCGTATAATACGGTCCATTTTGCAAATAGGGTAGGTCTTTTACATCAATTTGCCAAGCATCGTTACCAAAAACGATAATATCAAGCGTATCTTTTGGATATTTTGTCATGATTAATTCCGACAACGCCATCGCCACTTTTTTCGCGGGCGTGATGCGGTCTTCGCCGTACAAAGTCATCGAATGCGAAATATCAATCATCAAAACCGTCGAGGTCTGGCTTTGAAAAAACGTTTCATATACTTCTAAATCTTGTTGCGTCAGTCGAAAATCTTCGTCCAAACCGCTATTGATTTGCGCGTTTCGCATGGACGTGGACATGGCGATGTGTTCGGGCGCGTCGCCAAATTCGTAGGGTTTGAGGTCGCTCGTAAATTCGTCGCCTCTGCCTGCCGTATTTGTATTGTGATTGCCGCGTTTTGCCTTTTTTAAAATGCCAAAAACATCTTCTAACGATTTTTTTCTTAACTCGATTTCCATTTTTCGAGTAGGGGAGAAGCCGTCACCGCCGTCGCCGCCGCCTTGTGGTTCGATAAAACCGTTGCGTTCGAGGTCTTTGATGAAGTCCGCGATGCCGTAATTTGCGTCCGTCAACTGATATTGGCGATCGAGTTCGGTCAGCCAAGACAAGGCTTCTTGCACGTCGCCCGACGTGTGCAACAACAAATCTTTAAATATTTTCAACAAGTTTTCAAATGGCGTTCCTTCGCCATCTGTCGGATTGTATTTGTAGAACCGATAACCGAGATTGGGCATATTTTTTCTTTGAGAATGAAAACAACAATTTGAAACACCAAAAGTAAGGTTTTTTCAACAATCAAACCCCAAAAATGTTGCAAAAAAAATGAAAAATGACCACCCCCCAGTATAATATCGTTTCGTTGCCGTTTTTGTTCGAGATGTTGCACAAATAAAGTCCCGTAGGGACGGGAACTTTTGTAGCGAGGCGTTTCAACGCCTCACGGTTTTTTTTTAGATTTTTGATAAAAATATTTTTGTTTTCCTAAAAATTCGCCCTTCGTGTCTCGCGTTGATATCTTTTTAATCGTCAGTTTTTCATCAAAAAAAATAAAACAACGGTTTTTTTTTGATGGAAATGCGCAAAATTTGTATTTTTGTGGCATCGTTTTTTGTATTTATTTTTATTACAAAAAATCAAAATCAACTTATCATAAAAAAAAAGCCTTCGATACTGGGTGGTGAAAAAGAAAATCATGAGAAAACAAATTTATATTTTTTATGCTATCGTCATTTCGTTATTTCCGTTGCTCGCGCATGGGCAAGCGCAAGAAAGAGCGAAAAAAATGCTTCAAATCACGACCACCAAAGCGACCACTGCGACCGAAATTTTGGCAAAATACGACTTACTGGGTTCGGCTTGTTGCGAAAAAAAAATATTAGAAATCAACAAAATCAAGCGTCTTGATGCGTCAATTGCTAGCAAAAAGGCTATTTTTTTACCGATTTACCTCTATCCTTTCAACGGTCGCAACATTCGCAGCTCCGTGACAGTAGGCATGACAGTCGCCCGAAAAATAGAAAGTTACAACACCAAAATGCAAAAATTAGGTGTCCGAAAAACAGGTTATAAACAGGATAAAATTTTATGGGTGGCGCACAACGACCTTTTCTGTACGTCCGAAAAACCGCAGCCCATTCGCAGCACCATTCCGAAAACCGAAGCCGATTCGAGCAAGCAAAATTCGATGTTCGAGCAAGGCGAAAAAGCAAAATCGCATCGAACTTACGCCATTTTTGGCAAAAAATATGAGCGCGTTCCGTTGGTGAACACGAGTTTGAAGGGCAAAGTTTTTTATGTCGAAAGCGGTCACGGCGGTCCAGATCCAGGCGCGGAAGCCAAATTGGAAGGTCGAACCCTTTGCGAAGACGAATATGCCTACGATATTGCCTTGCGCGTGGCGCGAAATTTGATTTCGATGGGCGGCACGGTGCATATCATCACCCGCGACCCGACGGACGGCATTCGAGATTCACAATTTTTGTTATGTGACAAAGACGAACAGACGTATCCCGACCTCAAAGTGCCTGCGCCACAAAAAGAACGCCTTTTTCAACGGTCAGATGCTATTAATTTATTGTCTAAAAAATACAAAAAAAAGGGCATCACCGACCAACGCCTCATCGTTTTACACGTGGATTCGCGGAGTAAAAATGAGCAAACGGACGTGTTTTTATATTACAAAGAAGACGATGATGAAAGCAAGCGCATCACCAAAAGTATTTTTGATAATTTAGAAAAACGCTACCAAAAATACCGCGACTATCACGGCACGATGACGGCGCGAGACTTGCACATGTTGCGCGAGTGCGAAACGCATTCGGTCTATGTTGAGTTGGGAAATATTCGCAATGTGACCGACCAAAAACGCCTCATGCTTGCCAAAAATCGCCAAATCATAGCGGATTGGTTGACGGAAGGGTTTGTGAAATAAAAATAGCTACCCCCCAGTATAAGCGTCTCTCAATCCCCCAAAAATGGCGAAGCATTTTTTTTTGACACAAAAATAAAGGTGAATTTTAAAAAAGAATGTAACTTTCAGCGTTTTTTTGAAGTACTTATATTTTTTGGAAACGTCTTTATATTTTTACTAAAACAACCATCATTTATCTATGTCACTAGGAATTTATTATCGCGGTAAATTGAAAAGTAAAAGTTTGATTGTCCCGATTATAGAAGAGCTATCAGAAATTTGTAAAATCAATAATTGGTCGTATCGAATATCTGACCGAACCAATAGCACACTCAAATTCGTGGACGAAATAGAATCCCTAAAAATGCAGGGCATCACTTTTTCGCTCGGGAAAGAGGGTAATTTGGTGCAATTTAGTTTCGACCCAGAGGGTTTTCTACGCGACGCGCCGATGGCATTTCTGAAAACGTATGAGAAAAAAGATAAAAGGAAAAAATACGACTACATTTTTGCCCAAACACTTGAATATGGCATCGAAAACCACATTGTTATCATACAATTGTTGCGTTATTTGAAAAAAAAGTATTTCAAAGTTTTTGATATTAAAGATATGGGCGGTTTTTATCCCTATCAAAATCGCGAGATGTTGGAAGAGCGTTTCGATTCGTTTCTGAAAGTGCAAACCGTTTTGAATGAAATCGTAGAACATGGAAATTTTTCGGGAACGCAAGAAGAAATTACACAGCAAATTTCTGATGCCGTGAATCGTTCTATGGGAGAAAATTACAATATAGAAATCGTCAGCGGAGATATTTCAACGCAGCAATTGAGCGAAATGTCGCAAAACTTGTTGGCGAAATTGATAGATTTGGTGGAGCGAATGCAACGAGAATACCTTGATTTTGACGACCAAAATAGCGAAAACAATGAAAATGAGGACGACGACGAGGACGAAAATAAAGATTACGACGACTGAAAAATGAAATTTGACAATCAACAAGCCTACGATGTTTGGGCAAAACAATACGATACCAATGTCAACAAAACCCGTGATGTAGAAGCCCAAGCCTTGCGAAAAGTCTTGGAAAATCAGCATTTTGAAAGGGTTTTAGAAATTGGTTGCGGAACAGGAAAAAATACGGAATATTTTTTGAACCGTCGCGCCTACGTGACGGGCGTGGATTTTTCGAGTGAAATGTTGGCAAAAGCAAAACTAAAATTTGAACAAAAAAATGTTGAATTTATAGAAGCAGACATTACAAAAAAGTGGAATTTCTGGAATCAAAAATATGACCTCGTCACGTGTAGTTTGGTCTTGGAACACATTGAAAATATTGATTTTGTGTTTTCGCAGGCTTTTGAGGCGTTGGATACTGGGGGGGGGCTTTATGTAGGCGAATTTCACCCATTTCGACAATATCAAGGCAGAAAAGCAAGGTTTGAAACCGAAAATGGCGTGTTTGAGTTGGAATGTTTTACCCATCTTGTTTCAGAATTTATGCAAGCGGCGCAAAGAAACGGGTTCAACATCCAACAACTCGATGAATGGTTTGACAACGA
>JBJOPA010000354.1:0-7562 GCA_046051005.1 Bacteroidota bacterium | reverse complement strand
GTTCGTTTACTTTTTTTCGGTCTATCAATTGGGTTCGCAAACGGGAAATATGGACATCGGCGCGAGCATCGGTTCCTACATCGGACTCTTTTTGTTGGGCGCGATTTGTGTGGCGATAGGCATTTTTGCATCGGCATTAACAAATAATCAAATTATCGCATTTTTGTTAGCCGTCTTTTTGAGCTTTTTTATTTATTCGGGTTTTGATTATATCAGTTTAATCCCAATGTTTAGTGGCAATTTGGACGATTTGATTCAGCGTTTTGGCATCAATTTTCATTATGCGAGCATCTCGCGTGGCGTGGTGGAATTGTCGAGTTTTGTTTATTTTGTTTCAGTTACGTTTTTCTTCATTTGGTTGACAAAAGGTGCATTGGAACGTCGAAAATTGTAATATTTGATTTAAAGTTTTAATAAAAATATTGTAAAAAAGTTACCCCCCAGTATAAAATCCATTTTTAGTGGTTTTATACTGGGGGGTAACTTTTTGTTGCTAAAAACCAAATTTTTAGAAACCAAAAAGGTGTTTCATTTTATGAAAAATTTCTGTATTCTCGTAGATTCCCATAAATTGTTCTGCGCCAGGTCCGTAGGCAAAAACTGGAATCATAGTTCCTGTGTGATAATCTGACGTAAATGCGCCCTTGATGTCACCCATTTTTGAACCTTTATTGATGGCAAAACCGCCCGTCTCGTGGTCGGCTGTGACGATGACCAACGTGTTGCCGTCGGCTCTCGCAAAGTCCAATGCCTGACCAATCGCTTTATCAAAATCTATCATTTCAGAAACGATATATTCTGTCGTGTTGGAATGTCCGCCCCAATCAATTTGCGAACCTTCGACCATCAAAAAAAAGCCTTTTTTCTGTTTTGCTTCGTCTCTTTTTTTCAAAAAATTGGCAGAAAGATGCGTTGCCAACGGCAAGTAGTCGCGACCTTGCGAAGCGGGTAGGGGCTGAACATCGGCAGTAATGTAAGCAAAGTTTTTATCGGGCATCACGATTCTTTCCAAATCTTCGTCTCTCCAATTCGAGACATAGTAATTTTTTTGTTGGAGTTCTACTAATAAATCGCGATTATCTTTTGTTCTATTTTTGAAATATTTTTCACCACCGCCGATAAATAAATCCACTTCGTTGAGCAAAAACCATTCGGCAATGTCTTCAAACTGGTCGCGTTTTTTTACGTGTGCAATAAACGAACCGGGCGTTGCATGTTGAATGTTACAAGTGGCAACCAAGCCTGTTGTCAAGCCATTTTGCTCAGCAAGCTCTAAAATCGTGGTTCTCGGAGCGGAATCTCGACCCACGCCGATGGCAGCGTTGTAGGTTTTTTCGCCCGTTGAAAATGCGGTTGCACCCGCCGCCGAATCGGTGATTAAATCGCCATTTTCGTCGGGATAAGATTTGTGCAAACCGATGATTTTAAATTGTTCGAGGTTCAAACGGTTGCCGTTCATATATAAACCTGCCGATATTTGAGTCAATCCCATACCGTCTCCAATCAGCAAAATAATATTTTTGGGTCGTCCGCTCGCGTGTGACGACTGCGGTACTGGGGGGGTGACTTTTTCGGTCGAACAACTGCTCGCCAACAGCAAAATGGCTGCAAAAGGAGCGGCTAAAAGGTGTTTAATATCCATTTTATTTTTTTTTTCTAATTTTTTTAACAATTTTCAAGCCCAAAGATAGGTTTTTTTGAAAGAATGAAATCAATTTATTTTGGTTGACTGATGGAAAAAATGACGCTAAAATTGGTTTTATTTTGCAAATTATTGCGTCCAATTTCAGGCGCAAAGAGTTCGGAATGCCCCGAATCGAGGCAAAGCGCGCTGACGGCTCCGATTTTTTGACAAAAACTTGCCAACTCGTGAAAACTCACTTTTTCGTCGCTCGTCACAAAGGCAATCGTTTGATTGTTGAGCAGCGCAACGGCGTTTCGGATTTGTAAATTATTGGATTCTGCACCGAAATTGGGGCTAATATTTCCATTTTCCAAGAGCATTGGACCCGATTGTTGGGCAAATTCGACGGCTTGTTGCAGGCTGAAATCGGCGGTGTTGACGATGTTAAAATCGTTTTTTGTGGTATAAAAAACGCCGTTTGGTTTCAAATAAAAATTCCCTTTTCCGTCGCGTTCATTTAAGTTTTTTAAAAATATTTTATTTTCTACATATAATCCTTCGGGCATAAAATTTTTGTCAAAACTGCCGCCGCTCATTGCCGCCACGAGGGTTCGATTTTCGGTTTGAAGTTGTTGCGCAAGGTTTTGAAAATTTTGGATTAATTTCCCATTTTTGTCTTTCAAATGCAGGCGCAATTCGCTTTTTGCTTGTTTTTGATGTACAAAAACGGCGTATTTTTTATTTTCAAAAACAAAATTTCCAGAATTAGGGATTTTATCTTCGACAAAAGCGACGAGCGGACCCAAGTCGCCATCGGTTTGTTGCAGGTTGATTTCGGGCGCGTACATGCGTGAAATGGCTCCATCAAGGTACAACGCATTTTGACAATTTAAATAAGTTTTGAAAAAATCTGAGAACAAATAAAAATTGACCGTTTCTTGTGACATGACGAAAAAGAGTTTTCCTTCGCGGTTGACACCTACGCCATTTCTGTAATGTAAACTCGTACTTTTGGGGTCAAATAGTGGATTGATTTGCCCGTTGTTGACCAAAATAGGACCCGATTGCGTCGCAAATTTGAAGGGAAACCGCGTTTGGAGGGCTTGTTGGGTCGTCAAAACTGCCGCCGCCGTGTCATTGAATGCAAAAACGCCGTTGGGTTGCAAATAAAAATTGCCATAACCTTTTGTTGCGCTGTCAATCGGTGTGATGAGTTTTCGATTTTCGAGATACAAACCTTGCGGCATATTGTCGGGGCGATACATGCCTGCGTTCATCGCAAAAATGACTTTTTTGCCTTGCGAATCGAGCATATTTTTGAGCGCGCCGATGTTTTTGAGTGGTTGATTTTGTGCATCTTTCAAAAAAAGTTGCAACTTTCCTGCATTTTCTGCCTTCAAATCGGTGACATAAATGGCAAATTTTTTGCCGCCAAACTCCACGCGCTCACCCCCCAGTAGGAAAGGTTGCGAACGAAATTTTGTGGCATTGAAACGCCGCATATTAGAAAAAGTTTGGGGAGAAAGCCAATATAAACCCAACGCCACGATGCCGCCTAATCCTAGAAAAAGGAGCAAAAAGTCGCGAATAAAAATGAAATTATCGTTTTTTCGCGATGTTTTTGGCGTTTCGATTGGTGTTGAATCGGCAAACTTGTGCAGTGTTTCACTCATATTTTTAATTTTTATAGAATTATTTTTCAAAAATGCTACCCCCCAGTAAAATTCCCCCCCGAAGGGAGGGAGAAACCCTCAATCCCCCCAAAAGGGAGAAGTTAAGTTGTCTTTTAGGTAAAAATTTTGGCAAAAATACACAAAAGCAGGAAAAAACGGTAGGAAAAAAATAAACCGCCTCACGCGAAGCGCGAGACGATTTGTTTGAGGGTTACGTAGAATGGGTTTTTCAATAGGTTTCGAGAAAACGGAGTTTTTTTTTCTCCTGACGAAAGCGCAATTATTTTTCAAGCTGTTTCAAGCGTTGTTCGGGGCGCACCATCAGAAAAAGGCAGACAGCCATGTAAATAGCCAAATAGCCGTCGGTCGTAATTTGAGAAAGAGACATAAGTTGAAAGATTTTAAATAATACGAGAAAGATAATGAAAAAATATGTTACTGTAAATTACCAATGTGAAATATATACTACAAAATTTCGATGCAAAGTTACGGTCTTTTCTCGGTTTGCAATACCCTAAAAATGGTAATTTTACATTAAGATTACATGAAATCTATTCATCGCTGCAAAAATCATGCAGGAAAGATATTTATATAAGAATTTTAAATCCAAAATGTGACAAAAAATAAATAAAAAATTTTTTTTTAGAAAAAACGCGAACTAAAATCTGCTTTTCTTGTTTTATTATTGGGTTATTCAAATTTGTAATTTTTTAAATTTTTTCTAGTTTTTACAATTTTTTACAAAGATTTGACACAGGTTTGAAAAGTGCGTTTTATCTTTACGGCGTTTTATATAGAAACAGATTTCTATTATTTTTATTCACTTTATTATTAACTAAATTTCATTTTTATTTGATGAAAAAACTTTACATTCTTTGTGCTTTTTGCATCGCTGCTACGGTAGCAACCGCGCAAACGCGCCCTGTCATTTTCGCAGTGGACTTGACAACTTTCACCACTCGTGCTTTGACTACGACGGATTCAATTTTGGTAGGCGGTGACTTCAGTAGCCCAGCTTGGCAACCAAAAATGAACAAGTTGACACGTCAAGGAGCGGCAACTTCAAAAATCTACGCACGCACGTATGCGTTGGCGGCAGGTTCGATTCAGTACAAATTCGTTATCAACGATTGGGACCCAACAGGTTTCAATGAGTTTTCGGGTGGCGCAACGGCAACTTGTGTAACAGGTGGCAACCGTAGTGCAACGATTGCAGCAGGTACAACACCTGTTCGTTTGTACTTTAAGTATGGTTCATGTGACTCGTTGCCAATCAATGCTGTTCGCGTACAAGACCTCCGCGAAGAAGTGAAAGTGGCTATCGCGCCAAATCCAGTAAGTGATGTTACTTATTTCACGTTCAACAACCCAAGCAATGCGTCTTACTCGTTGATTTTGTCGAATGCGACAGGTCAAACAGTTCGCACGTATGCTGACGTAACGGGCGAAGTAGTAACTATCGAACGTGGTGATTTGCCTGCGGGTTTGTATTTCGCAACTTTGCGCAGTGCAGACGGTCGTTTGTTGACAGAAAAAATCGTTGTTGAATAATTTTTTAGAAATTATTTAATGACAAAAGCCTTGTCCGATTTCATTCGGACAAGGCTTTTTTTTATCGAAAAATGCAGCAAAATCTCATCTTTCTTCCCTCCTTCGGGGGGATTGAGGGGGGAAATACTGGGGGGGGCATTTTTATTTCACTCTCGCTTGTTTTTTCTCCTTTTCTTCGTTCAACAATTCTTTTCGGGAACTCAAATAGTCGCGCCAACGCATCAGAACATGTTGCATATCTTCTGGCAACTCGGAGCTAAATCGCATAAACTCGCCTGTTCTTGGGTGTTCAAATCCCAACGTTTTGGCGTGCAATCCTTGACGATTCATCACTTTAAAACAGTTTTGAACAAACTGTCTATATTTCGTGAAAATGGTTCCTTTCATAATTCGATGCCCGCCATAACGTTCGTCTTGAAACAACGGATGTCCGAGATATTTCATGTGAACGCGAATTTGGTGCGTGCGACCCGTTTCCAATTTACATTCCACGAGGCTGACGTAATACATCGGTTCGAGGGATTTGTAATGGGTAACAGCATTTTTACCAGCTTCATCATCATTTGGAAAGGCGGTGATGAACGACCTATCCATCGGGTGGCGACCGATTCTGACATCAATTGTACCTTCCGATTCTTCGGGTTGCCCCCAAACGATTGCCCAATAGCGGCGTTCGATGGTGTGATGAAAAAACTGATTGGCGAGATGTTGCATCGCGTATTCATTTTTCGCAATCACCATCAAACCGCTTGTGTCTTTGTCAATTCTATGCACCAAACCCGGTCGGTCGGCAATGCCGTCGCGAATCGGAAGTTGGTCTTTTCCTTGAAAATAATACGCCAAACCGTTCACCAATGTCCCACGCGGATTGCCTAAACCTGGGTGAACGACCAAACCTGCGGGTTTGTTCAAGACCAAAACGTCTTCATCTTCAAAAACAATATTGAGCGGAATATTTTGCGGTTCGACGAAACCGTTGTCTGACGAACTTGCCAAGACCATAGAAATGACTTGTCCGCCGCCGATTTTGAAATTTGGTTTTACGTCTCTTCCATCTACTTTTACCGCGCCTGCTCTGATGGCGTTTTGGACTTTTGTCCGCGACACATTTGGCAAGCGGTCGGTCAAATATCGGTCTAATCTCGTCAGATGTTGCCCTCTGTCGGTCACAATTTGGTGGTGGTCGAAGAGGTCGTCAGATTCGCTATCGCCATCATGTTTTTCGAGCGAAAAAAAACCATCTGCTTCGAGCGAAGCTTCTGTGGCTTCGGTCGGTTCCTCAAATTCGGGTTCCATCAAGGCTTCGTTTATCGTTTCCAAATCGTTTGCCGCTTTTATTGCCTTTTCAGAATCTTTGTTTGAGCCGTTTTCTGTGGGCAAGTCCTGCTCCAAGATGCCGTCTCCGTACATAGTTTTTACTTCGGATTTAATTCAGTGTGAAAAAATTAGATTCTATGAATATCAAATTATAAAAAAATGATTAATATTTTGGGCTAAATAATGTTAATATTATTTTATTGCAATAGATAATGTATTGTAAAATTTGTTATTTAGGCGTTTGGTTTGATTCTTCTTGCGCAAAAGGCGCAGTTTCGTTTAAAACGAATTTTTAATAAAAAAGTTTGAGCGCAAATTATTTTTTCTAAAAAAATAAAACTCGGGAGGGCAAAGATACGACATTTTTCGGATTTAGAAATATATTTTTAAAAGCCGTGCCGTATTTTTTATAAAAAATAACAAAAAATAATAATTCGTATTACGAAAACATGGCTTCGGTCAGAAAATCGTTCATCGGTTTGGCGGCTTGAAAATAGGCAACGATGTGATTTGCCCAATCTTCGAGGCTTTTAAATTGCGCGGCATCGGCGGGCAAAATGTCTTTTGTCCAATAGAATTGTTTGTTCGCAATGAGCGGTTGTACGTCGAAAAAATCGGCAAATTCGGGCGGCAATCGCTTGTTTTTTTCTCCAACGACGACCCCCCAGTATTTTTGGAAATCAGGAGCCGCCAACAGTTCCGCAAACGTTTCGTGGTTGTCCATGATGTAATATCGAACTCGTTTTAGCATTTCTTTTTCTTCAAAAAAGTAGGCTCCGCCTGCCAAAAATGCTTTTTCGCCTTCCATTTGCAGGTAATGACCGGGCAATGTCTTGTCTTTTGTGCCGAATTTGCCGACCGACGCGCTCAAATGCTCTTTGTAGGGGCGTTTGTCGGTCGAAAATCTGATGTCGCGGTTGATTCTGAACAGGCATTGCTTGGCATCAACCGTCCAATCGGGTTCGGTGCTTTGTTGCAATTTTTCGATAATGATGCCCACGAGTTCTAAAAAAGGCTGTTTGGCATCGGTTTCGTAGCGTTTTTTGTTGGCGTGAAACCAATCGCGCTCGTTTTGTTGCGCTAAATCTCGAAAGAATTGACTATAATTTTGACTCAACATATCAAAAAATGATTTTAATTGTTTTAAAAATAGAAGGCAAAGATAACATTTTCTTTTAAAAGAAAGTTCAAAAAAAATAGAATTTGTAATTTTTACATTCGATTTATTTCACATGTTTTTTGGTATTTTTGGCACGATATACTGGGGGGGGGCATTTTAAATGTAAAATTTTTATAAAATGTATTTTTCCCAATTCAAGAGTTTGTCACAATAAAAAAAGAATTTAAAAAATAAAAATTTGATTATCAATATTTTAAATATTTTTTTTAAATAATAT
>JBJOPA010000353.1:0-16660 GCA_046051005.1 Bacteroidota bacterium | reverse complement strand
TCAGGCGTTTTTGGCGGCGAAATTTACGAAATCTTAAAGATTTCATAAATCTAACCCCATATGTTATGACAAAATAATTTCATTCAAATCCTTAACTAAACAACATTGACTGGGGGGGGGCATTTTTTATGTGTTAAAAATTTTTGTCCCGCGTCACGAGGCGTTGAAACGCCACGCTAATAAAACGGTCGTCTCTTCGAGACTTTTTTGCTGATTTTTCCTTGTTTTTTTATCGAGTGACCTTCAAAAAAGAAAACGTGTTTTGCGTCAATTGATGCAAAACACGTTCTTTTTCGTGATCCCAACAGGGGTCGAACCTGTAACCTACTGCTTAGCGTACCACCATAGTTTTCACTACCTTTCTCAAAAAGTTTGTGGTCTGGACTTTACCTCAAGCATATTCACATTAAAAAAAACATGAACTTAGCCAATCTCCGTCAAGTCTCTACACTTCCTTCAGTTACAACATAACTGAATGTTAGCTCGGTATTGGCATCAACATCATCAGAGATGATTTGGAAGCGTTCACCGAATTTGAAGATTTGTGCAACATCATATTTCTATCATGCAGCTCCTAAATTTAAAGGCAGTTGCTCTATCCATTGAGCTATGAGACCCAGAAGCGATAAATACGAATATTTATAATTTCGCCGCAAAAGTACACTTTTTTTACAACTTCAAAAAGTATTTTTCAAGTTTTTTCTTTTTTTTATAAAAAAACGATTATAAATTTAACCAATAATTTATTTTCATTACCAAACCTTTATACTGGGGGGTCAGTCGCAGGCGGTTGCCGAGCGGGTTTTGAGTGGTCAAATAGTCGTCGGAATACACCAAGAAAAAATCGGACATCGGACGGAAACGCCATTGCACACGGCTGTTGATGTTCAAATCCGCATTTTGAGTATTGAACTGTAAAAAAGTTGTCCAAAAGAAATTTCGATTAAAATTCAGTTCCAATTTCGGCTGAATCAACCAAAAATTGCCGCGCACGACTTCATTTGCTTGCAGAAACTGCAATTCGTTGTATTCCGCACCAAGACTAAACACGCCGTAAGGTTGAAAACGATATTCCACATTTCCGACTACGGCACTCCGTTTGCCGCCATAAAAACCGCCATATTGAATTTTGCAACCATATAATAATTTTTCTCTCGTGTCGCTCGAATATTCTATGCTCGGTGTCCAATAATGATAGCGTTTTGGCTGAATCAACACGCCGTCTAAAAACTCGGTGGCAAAAGGCAGATTGATGAAATTATAGTCTAAACGCAGTTTTAATTCGCTTGTATTTTTAAAAGTGATGAAATGTCGAAAGCGGTCGAACCATTCGTTGAGGCTGCCGTCGGTGTTCCAAACGCCAAAATTTTCGACTCCCGAAACATGTACATTCACCAATTTGCTAGATTTTGGGCGAATGGTATAATTGATTTCTGTATAATTATGCCGAAAACCCAAGCGAATGACCGTATCTCGCGCCGCATCATAATTTTCTATCCGAGCATTGAAACCCATGTCGTTGTAAAAATTTTTTCCCGAATGAAAAAAATCATTTAAGACATATAAATTTTCTCCTTTATATTCAAAGCCCGTCGAACCCATTGCATTGGATTTGCGTTCGACGTTTGGTTTAGCCGAAAGATGATAGCCAAACCACGCGCCCCACTTTTGATTTTTAGTGACGACATAGGTTTCCGCGCCATAATTTCGACTATACGTGGCGGCAACTTTGTCGAAATCATTCATCGTTTGCCGATTCAAAAACAAACCTTTGAAAAAAGAACCATGATTGTCTAGGGCTTGTTGACCCGCGACGGCGGTAAAATTTTGACCTTCGCCTGTCTTGAAATCGCTTATCGTATGCAAATTCATCGCATTTACGCGCAAAGACGGATTCACATTTCCACTCAAACGTAAACCGTAGAGAATCGGAACCGCACGCCGATTGTCATCTAAACCTATCGTTCGCGACCAAAACGGACGCGCTGGCGGAATGCCAAATTGCGACAAAATATCGCTATTTTCTAGGAAAAATGGACGGCGTTCGGGAAATTGGACATCAAAGCGCGTCAAATTGGTTACTTGTTCGTCCACATCTACTTGCGAAAAATCTGGATTTAAGGTCAAATCTACATTCAGCGACGGCGTTAACGCGATTTTGGCATCTACGCCGATTCCTGTTTTATTATTTATTTTGCCATTCGGCAACGTATAATCTTTGTCAACTCCTGTTGAAAAGTAGGGCAACACCGTTACGTTGGAACGGGCGGCAGGCGGCTTTGCGTCGAACACCAACGCGCCCGTGTAGGACGTGTGAATGCCATCGAATTGAACGGGAACGGGAGTCCAAGTGTGGTATTGTCCGTGTTTGGTGTCATTTCTGACAAATTGAATGCCCCAAGTGGTTTTGTTTACGTCATATCGCAACGATTTGAAGGGGATTGCGATTTCGACGGTCCAATTGGTGGCAGTTCGTTGGGTTTCAGCGTACCATTTGGTGTCCCATTCTTCGGATTCTTCGCTTGGCGCGCCGATGAGTGCATCGGATTGCACGCCGTATGGAGACACGCCAAAACGGAAAGAATTGGTATGCGTGTTAATGGGGTCTAAAATAACACAAACGCCGTCGCTGTCCCAAAAACCAACGTCTCGTTTTAGCGTAGAAATAACATAATTGACGGAATCTTCGCAGACGAAAGAGACGTATAAAAAGTCGTTGTCATATACCAAACGTGCCGTCGTTTTTCGTTTTGCTTTTCCGTCTCTTCTTGGGTAAAATTCCCAAAAGTCGGAAGAAGTTGTTGCAGATTGCCAATCGGTTTCGTCTAATTTTCCATCAATAGTTATTTTTTTTACCGCTTTTTTGATGGGCATTTGATAATCGGTTTGGAAATTTTCTTGTTTTAATTCCAAACTATCTGCGGTTTGGGAAAACAACGCCCCCACATAATGAAAAAAGAAAAGGGAAAATACGTATTTTAATCTCATTTTGGTAGATTTTCTCAAAATAATAATAAGGTGTAATAGATGGTTGCAAAGTTACAACAAAACCAAAACAATTCGACCAAACTTCGTAAAATGTATTTTTTAAAAAGAAATTATTAAAAATCCATGATTATTTATTTTCAAAAACTAATTTTTGCTGAAAATATGCCCCCCCCCCAGTATAAACGCCATCACACACATGTATGAAGGCTTTTATACTGGGGGGGGGCATATTTTCTTATTTTACAATTCTAATTCTGTATTGTCGCCAATATTTAACGATTTTTGAATGCCAAAAACCGATGTATCGTTGCCGATAATGGAATGAAAAAGGGCGGTATTGGAAAGTTGTGCAAAAGCACCAATGATACTATTTCTTAATAAAGACCGCTCAATCACCGCGCCGTCGCCGATGGTGACATGTGGTCCAATAATACTATCTGTGATTTGACAATTTTTGCCGATGCTGACGGGGTGAACAATAATCGTGTTGTCGAAAGCGGGTTCGTCGGCGGCGTTGTAAATGATTTTATCTAGCAAAATTCGGTTGGTGTCTAGCAAAACCTCTTTTTTCCCACAATCAAACCATTGATTTACCCTTTCTATGTCGAATTGAATATTTTTTTGAATCATCTGCATCAACGCATCGGTGAGTTGAAATTCTCCGTGACTGCGCTGATTTTCAAATATATTTTTTTCTAACTCGTCTAATAACGTATTGACTTCTTTAATCTTATAAACCCCCACCAATGCGAGATTTGACTTCGGAATGCGCGGTTTTTCGACCACGCGCATGACTTTTCCGTCTAGCCCCAATTCTGCTACGCCAAAATCGCGTGGGTCTTTCACTTCTTTGACGGCGAGGCAAGAGTTTTTGGTTTTGATAATTTTTTTCAAATCGAGGTCGGTAATCGTGTCACCGAGAACGATTAAAATTTCGGGTTCTTTTTCGAGCAAATTTCGGGCAGTCCAGATGGCATGTCCGAGTCCTTCTCTTTCATTTTGTTCAACAAATTCAACGTTTAAATCTGGATAATTTTCGTGAATAAAGCCTCTAATTTTTTCTCCGAGATAGCCAATAATGAACACAAAATCGTGTACGCCTGCTGCCCGCAAATCATCAATCAGAAATGCAATAATCGGTTTGCCCGCCACAGGTAGCAGGGGTTTGGGTTGTGTGTAGGTGTGCGGACGCAATCGCGTACCCGCTCCAGCAACTGGAATAACGGCTTTCATGCGGCAAAGTTAGGTAAAAGTATTAAAAACAAGTTATCAATTTATAAATTTCCAAACAAAAATAAAACAAAAAAAAACAACCAGCCGCAAAGCGACCAGTTGTTTAGGCTTCTAACGTACCCACGACTGGATTCGAACCAGCACACCCGAAAGCACCACCCCCTCAAGATGGCATGTCTACCAATTTCATCACGTGGGTAAGACATTTGAAATACTTTTTGACGTAAAAGAGGTATTTATCAAAAAGCGACGCAAAGATACAACGTTTTCTCAAAAAATGAAACATTTTATTATTTTTTTTGAAAATAATAAAAAAATAATGCGCCAAATTCAACAGAAATCTGACGCATTACTTTTTTTAATCGTTTTTGAACGGCTTAACGCAACAATGCTTTCATTTGCGCGTAACGCTCTTTGAAATTCCCTTTTCCTTCACAAGTGCGACCAGCAGCCTGTGATTTGATGTTTGCCACGCGATTGGTCGGACTTGGGTGCGTACTCATAAATTCTGGCGGAGAACCTGCATTGCCAATTTTTTCAAAAAATCCTGCTGCACCATCAGAATTATATTCCGTATTACACAAATAATTCACGCTTTGATTGTCCGCATCGGTTTCGTGTTCGCGGCTAAATTTCAATTGCGTGAGCGCGCCTGCAATTTGCGCAATCGTGACCGCCGTTTGTTCGCCCGTACGTGGGGCAGCAACGCCCGCACCGACTTGTAACAACAATTGAACGCCATACATTTTCACGAGTTGACGCATCGAGTGACGCTGGTCGGCATGTGCAATTTCATGCGACATTACGCCCGCCAATTGGTCTTCCGAATCCAAATATTTGATGATGCCCGTGTAAACATAAATGTAGCCGCCGGGCGTACAAAATGCGTTTAAGGTCTTCGGATTGTCAATAATTTTGACTTGCCAAGGGAAAACTTTGGCATTTTTGACCGCGCCGCCGTTTACAATTTTGCTCGTGATGTTGCGGATGTAGGCGTAAATTTCGCGGTTGCGCGACTCGTCCAGAATTGGATATTCTTTCGGATTCGCTTCGATTTCGGAGCTGACTTGTTGCCCCAATTTCACGTCTTCTTCGACCGCAGGCATCAACAATTCGGTGGCGGCTGCGCCAAATTTGCCGCAACTCGGCAACACCGCAAAACCAACCAAACCCAAACCAAGACTAAGGGAAACGACCCATTTTTTTACATTTTTCATACGTTGAAATTTTGTTTTTGAAAACTATGGAAAATTTAATAACTCATTTTAGACGTGAGATTAGACGGTTTCGTACAAACCTTGCGTCAAAAGATTGTAATTTTTTTAAAAATTGAAGCCACAAAAGAACGATTTTTTTCAGAAAAACGTTTCTATTTTTTAGAAAAAAACGAAAAATGTTTTTGAAATAAAAAAAATAACAAAAAATAGCCCCCCCCCAGTATAAAACGCAAAAAACAGCGAAAACATAGAAAAAAAGATAAATTACCAAGCAAAAATACTTTTTTTTCAAGTAATTTGAGATTCCAAACCCGCTAATCTGTCCTCAAAATGAGGTTAAAATTTATTATTTCAAAAAAAACAAAATTTATTTTAAATAATATAACTTTGGCGTAACCTTTGACTTATTTAATCGTCTAATGATTTTTATAAAATATATAATTTATTTTATTTTGTCACATATTTTTTCTTTTCGTATTTTAGTTTCAACGCATAATAAAATTTTTTCCTCAAAAAATAATTTTAAAAAAAGTAATATTAAGATGGGTTATCAATCAAATTTTTCTAGCATTATTCGATTAAATTTAGTGGCTTTTGCTGCGTTTTTTGCGTTTTCTGCACGTGCGCAAACCATCGAAATCGGTGGCGGCATCAGCGGCAGTTGGTATATGGGTGACATTGACGTATATTATGGCAATGTGTTGCCACAAATGCGCGGCGCGGTAAACATTACGGGCATTTATAATTTCAAAGATTATCTCGGTTTTCGGGCAAACCTGACGGTTGGTCAATTGTTTGCTAATGAACGTCGTTTTCCGTCTTCTGACTATCGAAAATGGCGAGGTTTTGGCTTCAAATCCAACTTTGCAGAATTGGCGGCATTGGGCGAGTGGTCGCCTGAATTGGCACGTTTTGGCGCATTTTCGGGTTATTTGGTGGGCGGTTTGGCAGCAACTTATGTCGAAGCTACGCCAGATTTTAGCAACAATATCGAACTCGGCGGCGTGGCAGAAGACTTGAATCAACGTCGTTCGCACGTGACCGTAGCCATTCCAGTTGGCGGCGGCGTGAAATGGACGTTCGGCGACGGTTGGGCATTGCGCGGCGAATTTATGGCGCGAAAAACATTTAGCGACTATTTCGACGGCATCAGCAAAGCGGCTTCGGCAAAAAGTAAAGATTTTTATTTCACGTCGGGCATCGTGTTGACCAAAAGTTTTGGCGGCGGCGGACGTAGAAATTTTGCAAGCGACCAAAGACGCGGTTCTTGCCCGTCGTTCTAATAAAAAAAAATATACGATTTTAAAAATGATTTTGATAGAAGATTAGAAAATCCGCTTCACAACCGTGAAGTGGATTTTTTTTTTACTCAAAAACCACTCGGATACTGGGGGGTATGCCCAACATTAAAAAAAATATTATTTTTGCCACCGAAAAAAAATCATTAAACCCCAAAAGATTTAAAAAGTCAAAACGAAATAAATATTTTTTTAAAACCAATAAAATAAAAAAAAATGATAAAAAAAACGATGCTTTTCTGCCTATTTGCCGCATTGATGGCGTGTCGAAAAACACCCGCGCCCGTGCCTACGCCCACACCCAAACCCGGCGACAGCGCAAGCGAACAAAAAACCGTTTCGATTACCGTTGACGGATTGATGCGAAATTTTGTCATTTATTTGCCAACGGGCGCGAACAATGCAGGCAAAATGCCGATGATTTTCTCGATTCACGGCGGCGGCGGCACGCCAAATGACATGATTGCCCTCGCCGATTTCAAAAAAATAGCCGAACGCGACAAAGTCGTTATCGTCTATCCAGAAGGCGTTCAAAAGAATTGGAACGACGGACGACCCACGACACCGAATCAATTGGGCATCAATGATGTTACATTTTTCAATCAGATGTGCGACTACATGGTGGCAAATCACGCCGTTGAAAACACTAAAATCTATGCAACGGGCATTTCAAACGGCGGCTTTATGAGTTCGAGATTGGCTTGTGAATTGGGCAATCGAATTGCCGCCATCGCAGTAGATGCTGCCACGATGGAACAAACCACCGTCGCCACCAATTGCAATCCAACGCGCACCATTCCCGCGATTTATATTCACGGAACCCACGACCCATTGGTTCCTTTGACAGGCGGCGTGATGACCGCAGGCGCAGGCGGAACCATACTTTCCCATGCCCAAGTGATTGACAAATGGGTGACCTTGAACGGTTGCAACGCTACGCCAATCGTCACCGATTTGCCAGATATTTCGGCTGATGGAACCACCATCAAAGAGCGTCGCTACACGGGCGGGCGCAACGGAAGCGAAGTCGTGAGTTACGTAATCCTAAACGGCGGACACACTTGGCCCCAAGGTTTGCAATATTTATCAGAACTTTTGATTGGTAAAACCAGCCAAGATATGAACGGTTGCGAAGTAATTTGGCAATTTTTTAAGCGATTTAGCCGAACGTGATTCGTTTTTGTTGAAAAAATGATACCCCCCAGTATAAGCCCCCATTTTGGAAAAAAAATCAATTCTAATTTTATAGAATTGATTTTTTTTTCAGAATTTGATTTAATTTTGCGCATTATGGAATGTACGCCGATTAATAAATTCGTAAAAAAAAAATAATGACGCAACAGATTTTAAATAGCATCAAGTCTTTCGTTTCTCTAAATCCGCAAGAAGAACAAGCGTTTATTGATATTTTTGAGATAAAACAATTACAAAAAAAGGATTTTATCTTGCGAGAAGGGCAAATTTGTCAACGAATAACGTTTGTCAACAAAGGTTGTTTGCGCTTGTTTTACAACATCGAAGGCGTGGAAAACACCATACAATTTTTCTTTGCCGATAGTTGGTACACCGACTACGAAAGTTTTTTGACGGGACAAGCCACCTTTGAAAACGTGCAAGTCTTGGAACCTTGCGAAATTATACAAATCAGAAAAGATGCGCTTTACAAATTATATGACCAATATCCCGTTTTTGATAGAGTTGGGCGCGTGATGGCGGAAAATGCTTTTTTATCGCTTTCGCGCCGCAACCAAATGTTGACCAACGCAGCACCCGAAGAACGTTACCTCAATCTACTCCAACAACGTCCAGAGTTGGTGGAACGGATTCCGCAACATTATATCGCTTCCTATTTGGGCATTCAGCCTGAAACATTGAGCCGAATCAGAAAAAGAATTTCGGCAAAATGATTTTGTTGATTCAAGTCAATGATTTTCACTTTCCCCTGCGCGTACCTTTGCACTATTATTTAACTTTTATAAAATGTATAGTGTAAAATGAAAAAAGTAGTTCAAATCTTAACCGTTGCAATTTTGCTTTTTCAAGGAAAAGTGATTGCCCAAAACAATTCGTCAACGCCACAAAAATGGGGCATTGAAACCGAACTTGTACAACCTTTTTTGCCCACTGTCGGCATCGTTCGGTTGCAAGGTTCTTACACCGTCACTGCGCCCGAAAAACGACAAGGCGATTTGTTGTTTGGAGCCTATATTCGTCCAAACACCAAACACGATGTCGTCGAAAAAATAAATGAATATATGGTGATATTAGGATATCGTCAATATTTTTGGAAAGGTTTGCACGTCGAAGCAAAAGCAAATATTGGCTATGCTTGGGGAACAAAAAATCTAATTGACGGCAAAGATTACGAAACCGCTACCCTATTTTGGGAAACAAATGTCGGTTACAAATTCAAGTTGACCAATAAAACGACGAACAGCCTCTACGTCATTCCACAATTTGGCGTGTTGGGCAATGCGCGAGGACCAAGCACCGTCAATATCGGTCCACGTGGCGGCAAACCAGACACGTTCATTCAAGGCGGTTTGACAATTGGCATCAATTTTTAATCACATGGGTTAAAAAACTCCCCCCCCAGTAAAATTCCTTTTTTTTTCTTAAAATCTTTTAAAATTTTCTTTTAAAAATGAAAAATTTCATGCTTGCAATCGTGTGCATCACGATGGCGACGGTACAATCTATCGCCCAAACGACGGGTAATGATGACCTTTTATACACCCATAAATTCAGTATTTTGGCGGGACTTATCCAACCCACCGCCTTGAAAGGTGGCAATATTGAGTTCAATTATTTCACCAAACGGGTGAGTTTGGACTATTCGCACGGGTTTTCGCTCGACCCGCCTGTGGTCGGCAAATTTAAAGAACAAAATGTGGTGTTGCATCTTCCCTATTCGACGGGTTTTGGCGTGGGCTATCGTTTCAACTCATTTTTAGACCTTCGTTTCGAGCCTAAATTGCACAGTTGGGAGGTCTATCAAAAAGATGTCGCGCAAACGGTGGCGAATAAAATCCAGAGTTTTAAAACCTTTTCATTAGGTTTAGGCTTGTATTATCGCTATTTTCCTTTCAAAAACAGTAGCAACAAGTTTTTGCAAGGCATCACGACCAGTTCGAGTATCCGCTATTGGCAAAACGTTGGCACGACTTTACGCAACGACGAGTTTAGCTATTTCAACAAAACTTCCAACAAAATGGAAACCTTGAAAGCACCCAACATTGGGCTTGCAAATACGCCTTTAATCATCAATATTGCCGTTGGTTATACGTTTGGCGGTAAATAATTTCAATTAAAAATAAAAATATGAGTTTTTTATGCCCCCCCCAGTATATCGGCATAAAAAACTCATATTTTATCAAAAAATTATACAAAATGAAATATAAATTCATCGTATTGCTTGTTTTATTCGTTCAAATGACGACTTTTGGGCAAACAGAGACATCAGACGCGCCCACTTCTTTCACGTATGCCGAATTTCGGGGCGGCTACGGGGTCAGTATTTTTGGCAACGGTTTGAAAGAAAAATATAAGGCGGGCAATTTCGGCACTTCGGGCGGAGGTTTGGCAACGTTGGCGGCTTATCATAAATTCAAAAAAATTAATTCGTTTAATATTGGATTAAAATACAAATCACTTGGCGCGGGACCCGCAAAAGGCGACAACAGCGACGAAATGTTTTTCAATTATTGGGGCGCGGCATTGACCGTCAAGTACTTTCCTTTCGACAAAATGGCGAAAAAAGGCGTTTATTTGCAAGGTGATTACTTTTTTGTGACCCAATTTACGCAAAAATATCGCAATACGGCGCGATTGGAATTCAACCATCAATTTGCCATCGGCAATGGTTTTGCCTTTGGTTTGGGCTATGACATACCGCTTAAAAACGGCAAAACCATGCTCACCATCGGCATCGAATACGAAGCCGACAGCCGACGTGGAGAAGTAACGGGCATCGGCGACAAGACTTTCAAAAGCTCAAATTTAGGGATTATGACAGGTATAAAATTTTAAAAAACGACAAAAAATGATAAAAAATATTTTAAAATCTAATAAAATATTGTTCTGGTTGGGTGCAAGTCATTTTATTGTTTTTCTGCTGCTTTTGGTATTTTTCCCTTTCAATTCGGTGGTTGTTTTGGGGATAAATTCGATGCTCAAACCCATAAAATTTGCGCTCAGCATTTGGCTGTATAGCTGGACGATGGCACTAATTTTGTCTTATTTCGAGGACAAAAAAAAGGTAAAAATGTATGCCTACGCTGCCGTTGTGACGATGAGTTTTGAGCAAATTGCCATCACTTCACAAGCGTTTCGGGGCGAATTGTCGCATTTCAACACAGCAAACACGTATGGTATTGTGTTGTTTTCATTGATGGGCGTTTTCATTACCACCATCACTTTGTGGACGGCGTACATGGCGTATATTTTCACAAAGCAAAAGTCTTACAATGCGCCGCCCGCGTTGGTTTTGGGGATAAAAATAGGGCTTGTTTATTTTGTAGTTTTCAGTTTATTTGGGGGTTACATCAGCAGTTTGAAAGGGCATACGGTTGGCGCGACGGACGGCAACGCGGGACTTCCTTTTTTGAATTGGAGTCTTGATTTTGGTGATTTGCGGGTGGCACATTTTTTCGGGATTCACGCGCTGCAAGCGATTCCGTTGTTTGCTTTGGTTTTATCAAAAAATGCCACCACCAATTTCTCCATAAAAATGACCTATTTATTTTCAATTTTATATTTATTTTTTATCCTATTCACCCTATTTCAAGGCTTTTCAGGAAACCCTTTCCTACATTTTTAGAAAAATGGCTACCCCCCAGTATATTTGCCATTTTGATAGAAAAACAATTAAAAAAATACGATAGTTGATGAAGGTTTTTCATCAATTATCGTATTTTTTTTATTCTTTACCTTTCAAATGTTAAAAAAATCTTAAAATGGAATAGAATGTATCTTGTTTCGTTATGAATGAATTACATTTGTTATTCATTTGTAATACTTAAAATCATTCTTTCATCTTAAAATCAATTTCAACTGAAATGAAAAAACTGTTTCTATTGCCAATTTTCATTGGCTTCTTCTCCTCGCTTGCGGCACAAACAACCGACGAAATCGAACCAAAAAGACCCTCTATACTGGGGGGGTATGCGTATGTTAGCATCTCAAAACCTAGAACAGGTGACATCTATTCTGTAACTAATCTCTTATTCCTAAATTCATATATCGGAAAATCGTGGAATGAAAACTGGATAATAGGTGGGCAACTTGGCTACAATTTACAACAACAAAAAGGGACAACCTATGACCAAAATTCAAGCAATATTATCTCATTTAACAACCTGACACAAACCGTTTCGTTGGGTGCTTTTGCACGTTATATTATCAATCCAAAGCAAACATTTGGCGTTTTTGTAGAACCCAAACTGATTGTCGAAAGAGAAAGTACCAAAACTATGCGAGGTGGAAATACGAGTTCTAACCTGCCAGAAATCAAAATTAACGCGGCTGTTACATTGGGCATTCAATACAATTTAACGCCCAAATATCGCCTTTTGGCGCGAGTGGGCGATGCGGTTTATACGTATAACCAAACGTACAAAAATAGTTTTTTCTCTGCCTATTTCTTATCTTATGGTGTTTCATTGGGCATTGAGCGCAAATTTTAATCACTTTTAAAAAATCAAAAAATAATGAAAAAAATATTTTTTATTTCTTTTTTATTCCAATTTTTATTTTTTAATTTGGTTGCTCAAAATAAATTACCTAATTATAAAAAAATAGTAGGGATAGAATTTTCATATTCTAATTCTCGAGAAGGTCAACTTGAATCAAACTATAGTACGTCTAGTTATAGATATTATTCTCAATTGTTAACAAATAGTTCGCTACTATCTAGTTTAAAGTTTGGAAAGCAACTTAATCCACATTGGGTGATAGGTTTTCAGTTTGATTATAGTCGACAAGTTTTTCGTGAATTTAGAATTGATTCTACGATTGTACTTAATATCTGGACACGTGACGAATATGTGTACGATAGAAGACAAAACGGGATTGGAGGTAATATTTGGGCACGTTATACGTTCAATCCCGCTCATAAATTACAATTTTTCGTACAGCCATCTTTGGGATACCAATACCTACGGTCTAAATTATTAACCACTAGTAATTGGCCCGTTTCCAATAAAGAACGAGTAAATTTAAACTTGGAAGCTGGATTTCAATACAGTTTTACACCGCATTGGCGCGGTTTATTTAGGTTCGGTTCATTGGGAATCATACATTTTAGAGAAAAAAATTATTCTGAAACCATCAGATTAGGTAGTTTTGGCGGTTTAAACATCGGTGCAGAATATTTATTCTAAAAAACGCACCCCCCCAGTATAAAGCGGCTTTTTAGGCAAAAATGAAGCATAAAATAACAAAAACGGTTGATGAAAAATTTCATCAACCGTTTTGTTATTTATCATGTATAGACACCATTTTTACGCGCCTTGTCCGTGACAGTTTTTATACTTTTTGCCACTTCCACAAGGACAAGCATCGTTGCGACCTACTTTCACCGCTTCTCTGATGATGGGTTTTGGTCTTTCCATCACTTCATCGGCGTTGTTAGACGCGTTTATAGCCCCCCCCCCAGTACGTTGGCGACTCGAATCGCGTAACGCTTGGCGACGACGCATTTCTTCGGCAGCTTGCTGTTGGCGTTGCTGACGTTGATATTCAGCTTCGCGACGCGCTTCATCAGCAGCCAACTCCTCTGACGACTGTTGCTGAATGGCTACATATCCTTTTGCCAAATAAGAAGTTACGTTCATATTCACCCGCGCCACCAATTGTTTAAACAATTCGTAAGCCTCCATTTTGTAGATGACGAGCGGGTCTTTTTGCTCAAAAGATGCACCTTGAACGGATTCTTTCAACTCGTCCATATTTCTCAAATGCTCTTTCCATTCGTCGTCCAAAATAGCAAGTGTCACGGCTTTTTCGATGTCTCGCATGATGCTTGCACCTTTGGTTTGGACGGCATCTGCCAATTCCGCGCCTACGTTCAAGCCTCTCACGCGCCCATCGGTAAACGGCAATCCGATTCGACGATACAAATTTCCTTGATTTTCGTACACCTCTTTCGCCAAAGGCAAAATATTTTCAGCGATTTGAGCAGATTTTCTTTCATAAAAATCTGCAAATTGGTTGTACAATTCATCAATCAACCACCCCGAATCTTTTGTTGCAAAGTCATTTGCATCAAGATTGGTTTGCATACCCAACGTTTCCAACACGGCAAGTTGGAACGATTCGTAGTTGCCGCCTTGTTTGTGCGTCAACACCAAATCTTCGACCAAACCCGTAAACATGGTGTTGAGGTCGAGTGCCAATCGTTCGCCCGAGAGTGCGTTGTATCGTTTTTTATAAATGGCTTCGCGCTGAATGTTCATCACGTCGTCATAATCCAACAATCGTTTTCGCATTCCAAAGTTGTTTTCTTCTACTTTTTTCTGCGCTCGTTCGATAGATTTTGTGACCATCGAATGTTGAATAACTTCGCCTTCTTGATGCCCCAACTTATCCATCATACCCGCAATTCGTTCCGATTGGAACAAGCGCATGAGCGTATCTTCGAGCGAAACAAAAAATTGTGACGAACCTGGATCGCCCTGACGACCTGCCCGACCGCGCAACTGACGGTCAACGCGCCGCGAATCGTGGCGTTCTGTTCCGATAATTGCCAATCCGCCTGCTTCTTTCACACCCGCGCCGAGTTTGATGTCCGTTCCACGACCTGCCATATTCGTTGCAATCGTAACAGCACCCGCAAAACCTGCTTCCGAAATGATTTGCGCTTCGCGTTGATGCTCTTTTGCGTTCAACAAGTTGTGCGGAATGTTGCGCAAACGCAAGAAGCGCGACAGCGTTTCTGAAATTTCGACCGAAGTAGTTCCCACCAAAACGGGGCGACCTGCGGCTTGCATTTTCGCAATTTCTTCCACAACGGCATTGTATTTTTCACGACCCGTTTTATACACCAAATCGTCGTGGTCAGTTCGTGAAATGCCGCGATTGGTCGGCACAACGACCACGTCGAGTTTATAAATTTGCCAAAATTCGCCTGCTTCGGTTTCCGCCGTACCCGTCATGCCACACAATTTGTGATACATTCGGAAATAGTTTTGAAGCGTAATCGTCGCGTAAGTTTGCGTAATTTCACCAATTTTGACGTTTTCTTTTGCCTCCAATGCTTGGTGCAAACCGTCTGAATAACGCCGACCTTCCATGATACGACCCGTGCTTTCGTCCACGATTTTCACTTCGTTTTCGATAATCACGTATTCCGTATCTTTTTCAAACAACGTGTAAGCTTTCAACAATTGGTTAACCGAGTGCAAACGTTGCGATTTGATAGAAAACTCTTGCGCAAGGCTTTCTTTTCTTTCTTTTTTCTTCTCTGCGCTGGCACCAGATGCGTCAATTTCCACCATGCGACCTGCCAAATCGGGCATCATGAAGAAACCTTCGTCGCCATAACTTTTTGCCAAATATTCTGCACCGCGTTCGGTGAGTTCTACGTTTCTATTTTTTTCATCAATCGTAAACAACAAAGGTTCGTCGGCGACGTGCATGTGTTTCGATTGTTCTTGCATGAAATGATTTTCGGTTTTCTGCAATTGCACTTTTACGCCTTCTTCGCTCAAAAACTTGATGAGCGGGCGATATTTTGGCAAACCGCGATACGCCCGAAACATTGCCAAACCTGCCGAACCTTCGTCCGTTCCTGTTTTGCCTTCTTTGAACGCCTTTTTCGCTTCGTTCAAAAAGTTCATCACGATTTGTTGTTGGGCTTGCAACAACCTTTCTACGTCGGGTTTCAATGCCAAATATTGTTGTTCTTCTTGACCTTCGGGTACGGGACCCGAGATGATGAGCGGCGTTCGCGCATCGTCCACCAAAACCGAATCCACTTCGTCCACCATTGCGAAATGGTGTTTGCCTTGCACGCGCTCATCAAGCGAAAACACCATGTTGTCGCGTAGATAATCGAAACCAAATTCGTTGTTCGTGCCGTAAACAATATCAGCTTTGTAGGCGTTGCGGCGTGCGTCGGTGTTGGGTTGGTATTTGTCAATACATTCAACAGATAACAATAAAAATTCATAAACTGGACGATTCCACTCTGCGTCACGACGCGCCAAATAATCATTGACCGTCACGATGTGTACGCCTTCGCCCGAAACACCATTCAAATAAGCGGGCAATGTCGAAACCAATGTTTTGCCTTCGCCCGTTGCCATTTCTGCAATTTTGCCGTCGTGCAACACCATGCCGCCTATCAATTGGACATCGTAATGCACCATATTCCAAGCGATTTCGCCGCCTGCTGCGAGCCACGAACTGCTCCAAATGGCTTCTTCGCCTTCGATTTTAACATAATTTTGACCTTCGCCCACCAATCGAGCCGCAATGTCGCGGTCGTGTTGCATAGCCGTCACGCGCAATGTGTCTGCGCCCGCAAAACGCCGTGCCGTTTCTTTCACCACCGCAAACGCTTCGGGCAAAATGGACAACAAAATTTCTTCTAAATATTGGTCGCGGTCTTTTTTCAATTTGTCTTCTTCCTTGAAAAAGCCTTCTTTCTGAAAAATATCTTCCGTCGCTTGCGCGTTGGCGCGAACGGAGGCGATTTCTTCATCTACATTTTTCAAATAATCGGCGATGCGCTCCCGAAATTCAGTCGTTTTGTTGCGCAATTCGTCGTTGGAAAGCGATTGATATTGCTGAAAAAATTGATTTACAACCGCTACTCGTGGTTGATAATCTTTCATATCGCGGTCTTGTTTCGTACCGCCAAAGAGGTTTTTTAAAAAATTGAACATGATTTTTTGAAAATTTTATAAACAAAACACTTTCCAA
>JBJOPA010000352.1:0-3524 GCA_046051005.1 Bacteroidota bacterium | reverse complement strand
AAAAGTTAAACAATCTTAAATTATTTCAACCCGTGTAGATGACGGGCGACGACAAAGAAAGATTCAAACCAAGATTTAGAAAAATGTCTAAGAAACGATTAGTAAAAGATTACGATAAGTTGCCGCGAGAAATTCAAACGCAAGTCAAAATGGAATATCCAAATGGCTTTGCGCACAAGCTGATTTCTTACATGGGTCCGAAAAATGAACGTGTTTCGGCGTTGCCTTTCGAGACCGATGAGGTCTATTATTTGATTCGCATGACGATTCAAGAAGCGCGTCAGATCATTAAAGATGACGAAGATTACGACGACGAAGGCAAACTCCGCGAAGATTTTGCATTGGACGACCTCGACATTGACGGCTTGGAAAAAGAGGGCGAAACAGTGACCAATGACGACGACGACGAAGACGATTTCATCATCAAACCGACCAAACGTCGCCGCGACGAAGAAGAAGATTACGACGACGAATATTAATCGTTCGTCATCAATCATGCTTCAAACAAAGCGTTGTCAACTGTAAAGTCAAAATATATTCATTTTAATTAAAATTTAAAATATATTTTTGAAATAAATAAAAACGCCACTTGCACGTGCAGGTGGCGTTTTTCGGCTTGGATACTGGGGGGTATCAATATTGTTCTTTTTCGTTCGGGAAATCGCGACTTTTTACGTCCGTGATGTAGCTTTGGGTAGCCGTTTTGATTTCCTCGAACAAATTGAGGTAGCGGCGTAGGAAACGCGGCGCAAAGTCTTTGGTCAAACCCACCAAATCGTGTGTCACCAAAACTTGTCCGTCGCAACCGCCGCCTGCACCGATGCCGATGGTCGGAATGTCCACCGATTTGCTTACTTCGGTTGCCAAATTTGCAGGAATTTTTTCCAACACCATTCCAAAACAACCCACATCGTTTAACATTTTGGCATCGGAACGCAATTTATTTGCCTCTTCTTCCTCTTTTGCCCGAACGGTGTACGTTCCAAATTTGTAGATGGATTGCGGCACCAGCCCCAAATGCCCCATGACGGGAATGCCCGCCGTCAAAATCCGCGCAATGGATTCTTTTATTTCTTCGCCGCCTTCCATTTTCACGGCGTGCGCACCCGATTCCTTCATAATCCGAACCGCCGATTCTAAGGCTTGACGCGAATTGCCTTGATAGGTTCCGAACGGCAAATCCACAATCACCAATGCCCGTTTCACGCCGCGCACGACGGACGAGGCATGGTAAATCATTTGGTCTAACGTGATGGGCAACGTGGTTTCGTGACCCGCCATGACGTTCGACGCAGAGTCGCCGACCAACAAGACATCAACGCCTGCTTCGTCTAAAATACGCGCCATCGAATAATCGTAGGCGGTCAACATCGCGATTCGCTCGCCGTCTTGTTTCATTTTCAGCAACGTGGCAACGGTCACGCGCTTCACTTCTTTGTGAACTGACATAAAATTTGCTCAATTTTCGATTAATAAACGCCCTTTTTTCTTTCTAAAAAACACAAATGCAAGGGCGAATTTGAATTTCGGCGAAAGTTATTTACAAAAATTGAATTGAAGTTAGTTTTCTGCAAAAAACTTTCACTAACTTTGTCCCAAGTTTCAAAATATCGAAAAAAGGCGACCCCCCCAGTATCCAAACGGGTGGAGACCGATTTTGAAGAAAATACGAACCAAAATATTTTATCGTAAAGCATTGGAAAAAAAATTGCTAACTTTTTTCTTTTCAAATCACTATTTTATAAAGAAATGCTTCAAAAAAGAATCCAAAAAATCTTGCTTGCGTTGCCCATTGCGTTGGCGATGTGGAGCAGTTGTTCCAACGACCTTGTGTTGGTCGAACCCGGCAAAGAGGTTCCCGTCGTCTATGGCATCATCAATCCGTCGGATTCGGTGACCTACATTCGCGTCGAAAGAACCTTCGTTGATGCCACAAAAAGCGGTGTCGAATTGGCAAAAATCGCCGATTCCATCTATTACAAAACCATCAGCGTGCAACTTTGGCGCAACAATTTGCCCGCCACTAAATTTCCGCTCGAAAGAGTTGATGCGGCACGAGAGGGCTATCCACGCGACTCGGGCTTGTTTGCCCAATCGCCCAATGTATTGTATAAAATCAAAAATAGTGTCATTCAGCCTTCGGCAAATGACGTTTTTACCCTCAGCATCAGACGCGAAGGCGCGACCAAACCGCTTACCGAAGGCGTTACATCTATCGTCGGCGGGTTTGAGGTGGACACGTTTTCGCCCCGTTTGGCGCGTCCTGGCGTAGAGATGACTGAGACCTCGAAGCTCAATTTCACCTTCACGCCGTTGGATATTTCGACGGGCAGAGGCGACAAAGCAGGACGTTATTACGATGTGACGATGATTATTTACTACGACGAAACCGACGCAACGGGAACAAAAACTAAGTCATTGACTTGGAATTTTGATAAAAAACACATTCGCGCCATCAGAGGCGGTGTGCCTGAAATTGACTTGTCAAGCGAACGAAAGAGCGCGGATTTCCTACAATTTTTGGCGCAAAACATAGAGAAAAAAGCCAGCGTAACCCGAAAAATGAAGTCTTTTGATGTCATTTTTGACATCGGTGGCGGCGAGATGTTGGCGTTTCAAGAAGTTGGGGCAGCCAATGCGGGCATCACAGGTTCGCAATCCATTCCAACGTATTCTAACCTTTCAAACGGGGCATTTGGCTTGTTTTCCTCGCGCAATCGCGTGGTGCAACGCGGCTATGTGTTCACACCGAGTGCCTCCACACTCTTTGTGACATCGCCAATTTTGACGGGACTTAATTTTAGATAAACCATTTTTTTCTTTATGGAATCCTTGTTTTCGGTCTATTTTGCGATGGGACGCGACCATATTTTGACCATCGAAGCCTACGACCACATTGCATTTTTGATTGCGATGTGTGCGTTATATCGGTTTTCGGAGTGGAAAAAAATCTTGATATTGGTGACTGCCTTCACGATTGGGCATTCTTTTACGCTTGCAATGGCGGCTTATAAAGTGTTTACACCGAATTATGATGTCGTCGAAAAACTGATTCCCATTACAATTATTTTGACTGCCGCGTGGAATATTTGGAAAGTCAATACGGATAAATCAGCCGATTCTTCACCCAAACGCTTGTTGAGTTTGCCCAATTTAGGGCATTATGGCGCGGCGTTGGTGTTTGGTTTGGTACATGGTTTGGCGTTCTCCAATCAGTTTATTGCCACCGAACCTGCCGAAGCAGTTACGAGTTTATTGGCTTTTAATATCGGTATCGAAGCGGGGCAATTGGCAATTGTTGCTTTCATTTTGTGCTGCGTTTTTATGGTAGAAAGACTACGTTTGCCGCAACAAATCTGGACGATAGGGGTTTCCCTCGTCGCGTTGGGCATCGGCGTTTATATGTTGTTCTAAAAAAATGTCCCCCCCAGTATTAAGCCCCCTTTAACCCCTCCAAAGGGGGGGAAGAAAGTAGTAAATGGGCGTTTATACTGGGGGGGGCATTTTTTTAGATAAATTAGGGA
>JBJOPA010000351.1:0-8183 GCA_046051005.1 Bacteroidota bacterium | reverse complement strand
GATATTTTTTGATATTTTTTGATATTTTTTGATATTTTTTGATATTTTTTTTATTTTTCAAAGAATTGATAAAAATCAAAAACCTTTCCAAGCATCAATATCTTGGAAAGGTTTTTTTGAAATTTATATTCTTAAAAAAATATTTTGTTAATGGCTGCTTTTTGAAGACGGTTGCGTTACTTTGGCAGATTGAACGGCGGTTTGTCGCTCGCACGGGGTTTGAGAAACGATGCGAACAGGCAACAACAATTCGTTGTTGGTTTCGTCGGCTTCTTCAAACCGATTGTAGGGGTCAATCGTGATGCGCAAATAATAGACACCGTTGCAAATTCCTCTTGGAATTTTGATGGTTTGCCCTTCGTAATTGAGTCCGTAATAATCAATTCCACCAACCGAAAGCCCTTGCAGATTGCCATTCATACAGGTGCGAAAACCGCCCAAACCATAGTTGGGAAGGTTTTTTTCATGGTAAAAATTGGCTTTTACGTCCGTGCAATTGCCCAATGTTTCGCTACAAAACTGCATGTCCCAAAGGCAAAAACTGGCTTTGTTGTTTTCACCGATTACGTTCCATTTGTCGGGATTTGGTTCGCCTTCAATGCGTTCCAAAAGCGAATAGGTACAATAATCGCTAGCATGAAAATGATGATGTCCCGCTCGGTCGTCGTAAATAATGGAGCCTGCGCCGCGTTTTACCTTTCCAAAAGTATTGGTTTTGGGGTCGAACGTATAAATATTTTGTAGAAATGTTTGACGCGGTGGCACGTCGCCTTCGCATCGTGTTTTGGCATCGACGGTATCTTTTCCGCACATAAAAGTGCCAGTTCCTTCAATTTCGAGCGGACCGAGACCGATGTTGACGGTTCGGACTTCAAATTTCAAGCCGCCGTAGCCCAACACGGGGTCATAAGGCACTTCCCAAAGATTGTTTGCCGTTGCGTGAACGGCAAGAATCAAATCGGGCAACAATTTGCTGCTGACGGAATCTTTTGAGCAATGGCAATTGGCGGGATGTTGCACCGTGCAAGGCGCATTTTTTGCCATCGCGGGCTTGTTTGAAAACACAAAACTAATTTTTTCAAACGTACCTTCCACGCCCGTGTTGAGGTCGTGAATCAGGATTTTCCAAACGCCATTTGGATTTTGCCCATTGTTAAAATTTTGTAACAACCCATCGGGAATGTATTCGCCCGTGAACGGGGCTTTGTTTTCGGTGATGAGTCCGTCGTACCCATTGACGGAAAAAGTGGCATCGAGATAGTCTTGCCCATCTCGACCGTTTCGATTGGTAATCCAAGTATCGGTTCCGTCGGGACTGATAAGGTCCACTTTGATGTCGGAAATGAAGTTGTGTTTGAGGGTCAACACAATTTTTTCGAGACCAAAAGTGCTGTCCATTCGCTCTGGCAAACCGTTGACGGTGAGCGGAATGACCAACGGATTGAACGTGCCTTCGACCCAATCAGGAATAGGAATTTTGGCTTCGAGCGTAAAAATGACGGGAAGCGACGGCGCATTTTGGGCGGTAACCACTGCCGCGCTATCCTGCCCAATCACGGGCGCAAGCATAGCGAAGTACAACACTATTGATGAAAATGCAGTACGTATTTTACAAATTTTTTTTGACATGACAGCGAAAAAAAAAACAAGTTGGTGGAGTCCGTTTAAATATTGTAGCAGATTCGTGAACATAAATAGATGTTAACAAGATGTAAAGGTATAAAAAAACTGATGAGTTATGCGATTTTCTCACATCATTTTTTTTGAAATTCTCTTTTTTTTTCAAAATTGATGAAAAAAGACTTGTAAAACCAATGTAAACGCATTTTTGAAAATCAAGCCCACAAAAAAAACATTAAAAAAAAATAGAAAATTGTGATTCGTTTTGAAAAAAATATAGACTTTTGGGGAAAATTTTTAGAAAAAATGACTTTAAAAAAATAAAAATATGAAAAAACAAAATTCAATTCTAGTTACTGGTTTTTTATGCGCTTTGTTGAGCTGTCAAAATCAAGGGACAACGCCTCAAAATGCGTCCGCAGCTGCCGCCACCGAAGCCGTAAAAACCGTCACGCTCGACCCAAAATATGAACAAGCCGCCCAAGAAGCCTGCAATTGCATGACCGATTTGGCGGACATCAATCGCCGTCGAACGGAGTTTGCCGAAAAAGCAAAATTTGATTCCGTCGGAACCGTGCCGCCCGACATCAGAAAAGCCGCTTTCGACTCGTTGATGGCGATGAGTCGCGACCCAAATTTGAAAAAAACCGCCCTCGAAGCGTGGAAATGTTTTGAAGCGCGCATTGGCGCATTGGGCGAACTGGACAAAAACAAATTCGACGAAGCCCTCAAACTCCGTTGTCCAGCCTATCAAAAAATAAACGAACAGGGCATGAACGTGGCTCCAACCCACTAAAAAATGCCCCCCCCAGTATAAATCAAAAAAAAACGTGTGCTGATGTTTCAGTACACGTTTTTTTATATATTCTAAAAATTATATTTTTTTATCCCTCAAAATCTTCTTTTGGTACGGCGGGTTTTGGTACGGCAGGTTTAGGCGCAGTTGGATTGGCAGGTGTGGCGGGTTTAGGCACATCGCCTTCGTCAAAATCATCTTGCGATTTTCCTTTATTTGGATTTTCTATTGCCGAGCCGCCCGCGCCTTCGGAATATTGGCTACAATCGAGCGTAATACTCATCTGTTCGGGTGCAATGCTTTTGAATTTTGCATTGCCGTCGTACATTGCCTTTGGATTCGCCTCCAATTTTGTAATTAATTTTGCAAAAAATGGACGCGCCATCACCGAGCCTTGCCCTTCGTTGATGGAGTTGAAACGGATAAAATTGTCTTCACCGCCCACCCATGTCGAAACGACCAATTTGGGTGTAATGCCGACAAACCAACCGTCCACAAAGTCATTGGTGGTTCCTGTTTTGCCACCAATTTCACTTTTCAAACCTGTCAATCCGCTTGCGCCTTGCGCAACGTATTTCAACATTCTGACCATCGTATAATTGACATCTGACGACAACACTTGCTTGAAATCGCCGGGTTTGCTGTCTGTTCGTGCCGAATACAATTCTTTTCCATTTCGGTCGGTGATGCGCATGATGAAGCGCGGACGGTTGTATTTTCCGTCGTTTGCAAAGGCTCCATACGCGCCCGCCATCTCGAACGAGGTCAAATCTACTGCACCCAAACACAACGAAGGCGATTGCGTAACTCGATATTGACCGTTTGGATATTTTCGGTTGGCATCAATGCCCATGTCGTTCATCAAATTTCGGACGGGCGCAGTCGAACCAAATTGTTTCAACAACCAAACCGATGCTGTATTTTTCGATTCTTTCAAACAATCCCAAAGCGTGAGATAACTGCCCGAATAACTGCCCGAGTTTTTGGGAGTCCAAGCGGTTGCCAAACCAAAACTGGATTCGCCAACGCCAATCGTAGTCGGCACATCGGCAACCGCTTTGCAGGGCGAAAGACTCAATTGCGACATGGCGGCAGCATACACCAATGGTTTAATCGTTGAACCCACTTGCCGACTGGAACGGACGTGGTCGTATTGGAAATATTTATGATTCACGCCGCCCACCCATGCGCGCACAAAGCCTGTGGCGGGGTCGAGCGCAACGGCTCCAATTTGGAGGTGCATGCGATGATAGCGAATCGAATCAAGCGGTGACATCGTGGTGTCGCGGTCATAGGTCGGTGTTCCGTAGGCAAACACCTTCATTTTGATAGGCGTATTAAAGACTTGTAAGACTTGGGCTTGCAATTTTGTCCAATTCTTTTTCACTTCTGCCCATTCTTTTTGGTTGCTCATCATGCGGCGGCACATGTCGGCTCTTTCCGAACGAATGGTTTTGTTGCCAACGCCTGCGTTTAGATAACCGGGTTGTTGCTCTTCTTTGATGGACAATTCGATGTCCGTGTCGCTGATTCGATAGTTTTCGAGGCTGGCTTCGAGTACATCGAGGCTACCCCCCAGTATCAAGTCGCGCATGGCTTCGTAGCGGTCGCTTTCTCGCATATTTTGGACGAGTTGGCGTTTTCGTTGCACAATTTCCTCGTCTTTGGTGTCGCTGAGTTTATACGTCCAAGGGTCTTTTCCTTTCCATACGTTGAAGAATTTTTTTTGTAAACCCGACATGTGTTCGCGCATGGATTCTTCGGCAGCGCGTTGGGTTTCGGGGTCAATGGAAGTATAAACTTTGAGTCCGTCGCGGTAAATATCGTAATTAGAGCCGTCCAAATGTTTAGGCGTTTTGTCAGATTTCAAAATCTCTTGAATGTCTTTCAACATTTCCATTCTGAAATAAGGCGCAAGCCCTTCGGCATGGTTGCGCAACTTGAAACGAGACACATCTACGGGGCTGGCTTGCAATTTGGGCAAATCAGTTGCCGTAATTTTCTTTTGTTCTGCCATACGACCCAACACGATGTTGCGACGGGTTTTACATTTTTCGTTGCGGCGAATCGGGTTGTACAAAGCAGGATTTTGCAACATACCAATCAGCGTTGCCGCTTCTTGAACGTTGACATCTTTGGGACTTTTGGCGAAATAAATTTCTGATGCCGCACGAATGCCATAGGCTCCGTTGACGTAATCTACTTGATTGAGATACATCGCCATGATTTCTTCTTTGGTGTAACTGCGTTCCAATTTGACGGCGGTTATCCATTCAATCATTTTTCTTTTGTAGAGTCCGATTTGTCTCAAAATGGGAATTTTGGACATATTTCGGTCGGTGTACAAGAGTTTTGCCAACTGTTGCGTGACGGTAGAGCCACCGCCCTGCCCTTTGTCGAAAAGCAAAAATGTTTTGACGAACACCCGCGCAAGGGCTTCGGGGTCAATGCCCGAATGCTCATAGAAACGCGAGTCTTCGGTGGCAACCAAGGCATTGACGAGGTTGGGCGAAAGTTGGGCGAACGAAACGGGCGAGCGATTTTGAATGAAATAGCGACCCAATACGGTTTGTTCGTCGGCGGCGTACACGTCGGAGGCGACATTGAAACGCGGGTCTTCCAGTTGTTTGAAAGACGGCGTAAAAAATGTCAAGACAAACACAGATAGAATCAAAAAGGCAAAACCCCATTTAAAAATTTTCCAAGTGGTGGCGACCCAGCGTTCGTGTTTTTCGGCACGCGCTGCGTAGGGCGACGCGCCTGTGACGGGCGTTGGGGTTGTTTCGAGGGGATTGGGCGTAACTTTCGCTTTTTGTTCGCTCGAAAAATCGTTAAATTCACTACGAAAATCTGACATCGCTTCGCAAAAATATTTTTTTGTTGAATAATTTTTTTTACAAGAAAGGCATAAAATAATGGCTCGAAAGGCTACCCCCCAGTATGGCGAGAGACCGCACCCATTTCAAAAAGCAAAAGTACAATTTTTTTATAAAAATCGTATTTTTTTCTCAAAAAAGGGCGTTTATACTGGGGGGGGTCATTTTGGGGCGAATGTTTCGTTGAACAAGGCTTTCATTAGGGTTTTGCTTTGCGTGTTGAGTGCCGCGATTTCGTCGCCCAATGCCGTGCATTTTTCCAGCAACAATTCCACACGCGACACGATGGCCTGCTGCTCCGCGAGCGGGGGAAGAGGAATTTTTAAATCATTTAAAATTCCTAAATTTATATTTTTTTGAGCTGTGGCTGGGGCATACTTCTCTAACTCGCTTTTAGCAATTTTAAGATAATGATATACATATTTTTCTATTTCCGAATTCATAGAAGTAAAACAAACAATACTATCGGGTACACAGGCATCAAAATCTAAAAAACCACATTCAGCAATATTTGCTGCAATTGTAATACAAAGTGTACCTTTTTTTTGAATTTTACTTTGACTCAGCCCAAATTCACTGTAATATCCATTTAAAGTAGTAATTAAGTCATTATTATATTTTGCTTTCGAGACATCACCTGTTTGTATAAAAGGATACTTACCATCATCAAATAACTGTTTATCATTTCTTGGTCTATGCTTTGATTTCCCTCTATTTAGTTCTCCAATCTCCCCCAGCCGACACCACGTCCATCCCTTTGGGAGTTGAAAAGGGATTTCTTTTGGTTCGATGGGTTCGAGTGTTTTTTCTTTTTTAATTTTCTTTTCTTTGATAAGTTTTTGTTTTTCGGTTTTGATTTGTTTTAGGAGTTGTTCGGCGGTTTGGGTGTTGGGGTGTTGCGTCCGCCATTGGGCAGTGAGTTTGCCCTGTATGGCTTCCTGTAAAATGGACTGTTTGAGCTGCGAAAGCAGGTTTTGTTGGGCAAGAATTTCAGCCTCAATTTCAAAACAACGCACTTGACTTTCTTTAATTTTTAAAATGTCACGTTGTATTTCAATTGGAAAAATGTCACTATTTACTTCTATTTCACAATTTTTAGTAATGGATTTAATAAATTTAATTATTTCATTTTGAGTTTGTTTTGGCGCGACAGGAATGGGTAAAGATTCAAATTGTCCGATAGAAATACTGGGTGAATTGAACCCCGATAAAAAATGATTAAAATAATCTTTTACAAAGTCAGATAATAACCATAACTTAGTATACTCATTTTCAACCTCAATACCTGTAAATACAGCAAACCCAGTTGAGCCAATCATATCTTCAACTTCAGTATCAATTATTGCGATATTATTTAAATAGGGTCTTACAAGGGAATACATGATGTAGTTTTTTTTCAAGACTCTTCTTGCTCGTGTTGATAAATTTGCTACTGCCGTTGGTTTTACTTCTCTAATTTCAAAGAGAGTATTATCAATAGCTTCAATGTCAACATAATTTATAACCTTATTCCCATCAAATTTTTTTTCAATTGAAAGATTTTCAGTGTACTTAATTACATCTTTTATCGTTAGCCATACCCAGCCTGATGGGATTGTAAAAGGTTCAATATTTTTGGATAATGGTTTAATCGTTTTTTTTACTTTCAAATCTTTATTTACGGATTTTGAAATCTCGTCCAACAAAGTAATATTATTTCCTAAATTCAATGAATTTTTATGCATTTTGGAAACAATATTTTGGAAATAAACACCTTGTGATCCATATATAACACTATCAATATTTTTATAGATTTTAGGTTTTCTACCTCTACTCATTTTAAAGAATTTTTTATCTCGTTAAACAAAAAGTGAACTCTATTTAGTGATTGTTCAAATAGTTCAATACAATCATTGCTGTTAATATTGTCTTCTTCCTCCACGACATTTTTATTTTTAATATCAAGGTCAAAGTTTTTTAGGGTTTTGACGTTGACTTTCCATGCGACCTCGTTTTCGGTTCTGTTGTTCCACCATTCGATGAGTGGTTTGAACTCGTCGAATTGAATGGGTTTTGTTTTGGAATACGATTTTTGTCCTTCGGGCAGTTTATGTTCGTAATACCAGATGTCTTTTGTGGGTTGTCCTTTTTCAAAAAAGAGCAAATTGGTGCTGACGGTTGCGGGGAAAAACGTGCTTTGTGGCAATCGCACGATGGTGTGTAGATTGGCTTCGGTGAGCAGTTTTTCTCTGATTCGGGCTTTCACGCCCTCGCCCGTGATGGAGCCGTCGGGCAACACGATGGCGCATCGTCCGTTGTTTTTCAAAAGTTTTAGCATCAATATGACGAACAGGTCTGCGGATTCTTTACATTGGTAGGTGGCGGGAAAATTGGTTTCCACGCCGTCTGCGATGCTTGCGCCAAAGGGTGGATTGGCGAGTATCACGTCCACTTGGTCTTTTCTACCGATGTTGTTGTATTCTTTTTTCAAAGAGTCTATGTAGTGATAGTCAGGCACATCAATGTCATGCAGAATGAGGTTGGTCAATCCCAAGACGTAGGCAACAGGTTTGAGTTCCCAGCCTGTGAAAGTGTTTTGCAAGATGTCTTGGTGTTCGACTGTTTTGACCTCATTTTCTTTTACGTGGTCAATGGCAGCGGTGAGGAATCCGCCTGTTCCTGCTGCTGGGTCGAGTACTTTTTCGCCGAGTTTTGGGTTGGTCATTTGGGTCATCAACTGTGTGACGGCTCTTGGCGTATAATATTCGCCTTTGTTCCCCGCATCGCGCAGTTCTTGGAGGATACTTTCGTAGATATTTCCAAAAACGTGCTTGTCTTCTGATTTGGTAAAGTCAATTTCATTTAATTTGTTGATGACTTTTCTCATTTCATACCCACTTTTCATGTAGTTA
>JBJOPA010000350.1:0-19725 GCA_046051005.1 Bacteroidota bacterium | reverse complement strand
AAAATTTTAAATATTTTCAAAAAAATTGCTTAAAAAATTGCAATTACTCAAAAAAATGATACTATATTTGCAAATATTTTATTACAAACTTTTTTCTCTTCCCGTCTCCGATTTTTCTTTTATATCCTAAACGGATTATTTTCCCAATTCATAAAAGAACTTTTTCTATTTTTCATTGCTCATTTTATTTATTTTTAACCCTTAATTTTATTTTAGAACTTTAAAATCCATTTTCTTTACAATAAAAAAAAGTATTACTTCTGTTGTCGCTCGTGTGTGCGATGACGAACTTTGGAATTGTTTAAAATGGCTTAAAAAAAGGATTGAATGCCTTTGAAATGTCTCGACAGCGATGTTTTAAGGGCATTTAATTAAAAAAAAAAACTCGAAAATAGCCCCCCCCCAGTATAAACCGCCATTTTTTGCCTTATTTTTAATGTTTCTATAAAAAAAATCCGAAAATTTTAAAAAAACTGAAAAAAATTTGCGAAATCGTTTGGTGGTTCAATTTATATTCGTACTTTTGAATCGAAATCAAAATTATTTTTGTTAATCAATTTTTAAAAAAGCAAAACAATATGGATTTAATGAGTTTAGCAACCACAACCTTGCTTGGTGCAGGTGGTGGTTATGTAGGTAACATGCTAAAAGGCAATGGCTTGGGCATGATTGGCAACCTCCTTGCAGGTGCAGTAGGCGGAAATGGTCTTGGTGCCGTTCTTCCGATGTTGATGGGTGGCGCGGCTACTGCGGCAGCACCCGCAGCAGCTGATGCAGGCGGCGGCATGATGGGCATGGTCATGACTTATCTCGTTCCACTTATCGGTGGCGGTGCAGGGTCGCTCATCGGTGGATTGTTCAAAAAAGCAGCTTAATTCGCTCCTCACGACAACAATTCCACGTTAAAAAAAATGCGCACGTTATCTCTCTATACTGGGGGGTAGCGTGCGCAACTTTTTTGAACACCTCAAATGCACGAAATGTATATTTTGTTTTGTATTTTTACGGCTTTATTTTTAAAGTCCTCAAATTATTATTTTGATATGAAAAATTTATTCCGTTTGATGCTCCTTGTTTTGTTGTTTCCATTTTCGATGAATGTCGCAAAATCGCAACAAAAAATAATGCAAAATGACGCTTATGGCATTTGGAAAAAAATTGACCAACAACGCATTGCCAACAACGGCGAATGGGTGGCTTATTCCGTCGTTCCAAACACCGAAGGCGACAGCCGCCTACACCTTTGGAATGCAAAAACACAACAAAACCAAGTTTTTGAACGCGCCACCGAGTTCGCTTTTTCGGCGGACAATCAGTTTTTGGTCTTCCGAATCAAACCCGCTTTGGATTCGTTGAAGGCAAAACGACGTAAAAAAGTGAAAGAAGACGACCTTCCAAAAGATACGTTGGGCATTTTGAACCTACAAACCAACGAATTGCGCCGCGTCGCGAGCGTAAAAAACTATCAATTGCCTCAAAAATGGGCGGGTTATATTGCCTATCAACTCGAACCCGCCGCGAAAAAGAAAGAAGAAGTTAAAAAAGATTCAACCCAAAAAGAACCGCCCGTCGAGAAAAAAACAAAAGCCGAAAACAAAGAAAACGGCTCAAAACTGATTGTCGAAAATTTATTGAGCCAACAACGCGATACGTTTTTGTATGTCACCGATTATGGCGCGGCGAAAAAAGGGAAAAAATTTATCATCGCGTCGAGTGGCATTGATTCTGCCCGCGTCGCCAATGTCGAAATTTTTAACGGAGAAGAAGACGTAAAAGGCAGTAGAAGAAAAATTATTGTTGCTAAAAAAGGAAAATACAAACAATTGGCGTTGGACGAAAAGGGCGAGCAAGCCGCTTTTATCGCCGACCTCGACACCTCGACCGCCCGCGTGAGACCGTTTCAACTCATGGCTTGGCAAAACAAAATGGATTCTGCAAAAGTCGTCGCCTCGTCCAAAAACAATTTCGATTCATTGCAAAATATGAACATCAGCGAAAATTATCGCCCCACGTTTTCGGAAGACGGGTTGCGGTTGTTTTTTGGCATTGCAGCGCAACCGATTTTGAACGACACCATGTTGCTGCCCGAAGAAATTGTAAACGTAGAAGTTTGGCATTATCAAGAACCCATTTTGCACACCCAACAAAAGGTTTTGCTCGAACAGGAAAAGAAAAGAAGCTACGATGTATGCCTAAAAACGGCGGATATACTGGGGGGGGGGCTTCCGCGCATCAATTTGATTGCATCGCCCGATTTGATGAATATTCAATATCAAAAAAATGCAAATATTGCCCTTGCGTACACCGACAAACCCTATCGTTTAGCCGCAACTTGGGAAGGAATCGCCCTGCGCGATGTCTATTTAATTGACCTCAATACGAGTAAAAAAACATTAATTCAAAAGGCATTACGCGGGCAAACGACGTTGTCGCCTTCGGCAAAATACGCGATTTGGTACGATGAAAATCTTAAAAATTGGTATAGTTTTGACGTAACGACGCAAAAAACGCGGCAGTTGACGGACAATAATTCTACCAAATTTTATGATGAAGAAAATGACGTTCCCGATGCGCCTAATCCGTATGGCATTGCGTTTTTTTCGGCGGCAGACAAGTCGGTTGTGTTGTATGACAAATACGATTTATGGCGCATAGATTTGCAAAAAGAAACCAAACCCACGCGCCTCACACGCGGACGCGAACGCGAAAATGTGCATCGTTATTTGTCTTTGGACAATGAAGAACGCTTTGTGGAAGACGACCAAAAACTATTGTTGAGCGTTGTCAATCAAACCACCAAAGCAGAAAGTTATGCCGAATTAGATTGGAAATCGGGTGCCGTCAAAACCGTTTTGCCAATGGCAAATGTTGCTTTGTCGCGCCCCATAAAAGCGAAAAATGCAACAGCTTTGATGTTTTCAAAGCAAAATTTTCAAACATTTCCTGATATTTTGTGGACGCAAAACACCGACTTTGACCGCACCCCACTCGTCAGCAACGTCAATCCGCAACAATCGGAATATGGTTGGGGAACCATCGAACTCGTGACATGGACCGATGCAAACGGCAGCACCTTGACAGGCATGTTGGTGAAACCCGCCAATTTTGACTCGACCAAAACCTATCCGATGATTGTCAATTTTTATGAACGCAGCAGCGACCAACTCAACAATTATCGGACGATAGAAGCGGGTCGGTCACAAATAAATTATTCTTTTTATGCCAATCGCGGCTATTTAATTTTCAATCCAGACATTCCGTATCGCGAAGGTTATCCGGGCGAAAGTTGTTTGTCGGCGGTTGTTTCGGGCGTTACGATGCTCATTAACAAGGGTTTTGTTGACAAAACGCGGATTGGCGTGCAGGGACACAGTTGGGGCGGCTATCAATCGGCTTACTTGATTACAAAAACGAATATTTTTAAATGTGCGGAATCGGGCGCGCCAGTTGTAAATATGATAAGTGCTTATAATGGGATTCGTTGGGAATCTGGTTTGTTGCGTCAGTTTCAATACGAGCATCAGCAGAGCCGAATTGGAGGCGATTTGTGGCGTTTTCCGTTGCGATACATCGAAAATTCGCCTATTTTTTCGTTGGATAAAGTTCAAACGCCCGTTTTGATTTTGCACAACGACAAAGATGGAGCCGTTCCTTGGTATCAAGGCATTGAGTTTTTTGGGTCGTTGCGGCGCATGAACAAGCCTGCATGGTTGCTCAATTACAACGACGAACCGCATTGGCCCGTCAAGTTGCAAAATCGTTTGGATTTTCAGCAACGCATGCAACAATTTTTTGATTTTTATTTGAAAGACGCGCCCATGCCAAAATGGATGGAACGCGGCGTTCCAGAAATCGAAAAAGGCATTTTACAAGGCTTGGAAAATCGTTAATGGAGGTTTAAAAACTAAAAAAACGCTACCCCCCAGTATAAAACGCAAAAAAGGCATAACAAAGTGATTTGTTATGCCTTTTTTTTTATTATCATTTTTTATTGAATACGGTGCCATATTTGAGTGCGAGAAAGCCCCGTCCAATGCTTTCCTTTTACATTCAAAATATTAGGATTGCCCGCTTCGAGCCACATGCTACATTTGAAATAATCGCCTTTTGTGGGGTCAAGAATGGTTCCACCTTGATAGAAACCGCCGCTCAACGACATGTCAGAGAGGAACACCATGCCCACCAATGGCTGATTTTTTTTCGCATCACGACATTTATCGCAAACGGTGTTGGCGGGTTTTAACAATAATTTGGTGATTTTTGCATACAGTTTTCCGTTCATTTCAAAAACCTCGACATGAGATTTTGCCTGTTTTGTTTCGTCGTCAATGGTTTTCCAAGTGCCAACGGGCGTTTGCGCGTGCGCCAAAGCGGTCATAAAAAACAAACTCGCGAATACAAATATTTTTTTCATCGTTAGTAAAAGATTTTAGTTAGAAATAATCAATAAATTCAATAAATGAGGCGACAAAATTAATACATAATTATCAATTGATACGCTAAAAAAAAGATTCGTCACAAAAAAATGTGTTTTTCAAAAAAAAATAAACTAACGTTTGTTAGTTTGTATCAAAAAACTTTCTACCTTTGAGCCAGATTTAAAAAAAAATTGATGGGACAAACGTTAGAAAAAATTGCAAAACCTTCGCGCATCACGCGCCGCGATGAAATATTGACGGCAGCGGCGATGCTGTTTCGGCAGCGCGGTTTTGCGGCGACCACCATGCGCGACCTTGCGCGAGAAGTGGGCATCGAAGCGGCAAGTTTCTACAATCATTTTAAATCAAAAGACGATATTTTAAAGCATATTTGTTTCGATACGGGCGGGCTTTTCTTGAAAAATGCGCAAAATATTGCGCAAAAACTTGATGACGGCAACCAAAATTGTTTTGAAACATTGCAACAATTGCTGGGTATGCACATCGCGTTGACTTGCGAACGCACCTATGAAGCATTCATAACAGACCAAGAGTGGAAACACTTGCCCGAACCACTTTATAAAGCCTTCAAAACCATTCGACAAGACTACGAAAAAGTATATCTTGACGTGATAAAAAAAGGAATTGAACGCGGCGAATTGCGCGACGTTGACCCTACGATTGCACTTTATACGCTCTTGTCGAGCGTCCGATGGTTGCAATATTGGTATCGCCCAAGCCGAACGGTTTCGCCCGAAATTTTGCAAAATAGCATTCATACCATCATATTAAATGGCTTATCGAAAACCGATGCCAACCTCCTGCCCTACCACTAAAAAAAATCAGTAAAACCAAATTTTTCCAACGGCATACGTCTTTTCATGTGTGCCGTTATTTTTTTTTAAAATTTTATAACATAAATTGAAGGAAAATAACGTTTGAGTAATATTTTTGATGCCCCCCCAGTATAAAATAGATTTAATGACTTCATAATGTAAAAAAATATGGAAACAGAATTTGATTTTGCCACAATAGATTTATCGCCCATCAAAAACGAATTTAACAAAATCGTATTTGGTGTGTTTCGAGCTTGGGTCGCCGATGTGAAAATCCGTTATCCGAAAAAAGACATCGTGCTGAAAAATGAAACCGAATTATTAAACGCAGCTCGAACCGTTTTTCAGAAAGAAATCGGTTCTATTAGCGGATACAGAAACTGTTTAGAATTTTGCACTTCTGAAAAATTTTTTGACTCCACTGCCAATCATATCATCACAGACCTGCGAAGCGAATGGAGATTTGATTACATCGTGAAACAGACTAAAACGTATAAAAAACTTTTGGCTTATGATGTTTTATACAATTATTTTGATGACAATCCGATTGCCTTGATGAATCTTGATGCTGAATACGACGAGTTGTTTCAAAGCAGAGTCAATTTTTCCAATGTAGATTCTCTGATGAAAGTAAAAATGTACGAAGACACAGAAGACTATATTGATTGGGATATCGTCAAGAAAAAAGGCAGAATCAAACTTATGTTAGAAAAAAAACACAACAAATTGAGGAGAAAAGTATTGGATTTAGATGACAAATGTTTCAAGGTTGGTGAAACATTAGACTTTTATCAATATCTGCCGCGTGAAAAATTTGCAGAATTGATGGAACACAACATCAATTTGATTAAATCAGGCAAAATTTAGCCACCCCCCAGTATAATTGCCATTTTTTTCAAAAAAAAGCCCTCGCGCAAGGGAAAAACCTGTGTGCGAGGGCGGATATACTGGGGGGTCGTTATTTTTCGTTGTCCAACTCATCTAAACGACCTTTGATTGCCGCAATATGTGTATCGCTCATCGCTTTGATAATTTCATTAATTTCTGAATCTGTTAAAGGCAAATAATGACGTTTTGTCCAATTTTTTTGACCAACAGATACTCTATATTCATTTTTTTTGAATTCAAATTGGTAACGACTTTCAAATTCAAAAGTTTTATCATTGCTATCTCGAAAGCCTTTGTATTCGTACTCAAATAGAATGTATTCCATATCACCCGAAGAACCAGCCCTTTGTCTTATCAGAAGCTCTCTTATTGATTGAATTGACTGAATCCCAGTATTTCTAAATCCATTTATTTGAGTAGTAATTTTTAATTCTTTATTTTCATAATATTTTCCAAATTTTTCATGCGCTTGTTCTGCTTTTTTGTAAAATCTTTCAAACGAATCATTTAACCATTCTAAAATAGTTTCACTTGATTTTTGTTTGGTTTCTGTTTTCACGCCTTTCAAACGCTCGCCCAACAAGAACAATTCTTTGTCTAAATCGTCCGATTCTTCTATATTTTCGCCTTTTGCAGCGCGAATCATAATGATTAAAGAATTATTTAAATTTTCAGCGATATAATCAATAAATGGGTCAAGGTTTCCGCCATCTGCTTGTTGCAAGGCGGCGTAATAATTAATTTTATCTTCCGTTTTGATGACCACAGGCGGAAAACCCGCTCCGAGTAGGATAAAATTCATCAATAGGCGTGCCATTCGACCATTTCCGTCATCGAAAGGATGAATGCGAACGAAGTCGTAATGAAACTTTGCCGCCAACAAAATCGGATTCCGCTCCGTTTTTTGTTGTTGATAAGTGGTCATTAAATCGGTCATTTTGGCGGGCGTTTCTTCGGGCGAAGCGAAATAAAACATTTCACCCGTCTTCGTTTCTACATGATTAGGCATGGTTTTGTACTGCCCAATTTGAATCATCTTTTTAATCAGTTTTCCATCAGGTGTCTTCGCATCAACTTCGTAAGGTTCTTTTAACAACAATTGATGCAATTCTCGAATGAACACTTCTGTTAATGGATATTCTTTTTTGATGACATCTAACACCCATTTGATGGCTTCGTCGTGTCCTTTTATTTCAAAATGGTCTTTTAGCGGTTTTCCTTGCGCGGTGATTCCGTGCAGCAAAAGTGTTTTTGTTTCTCCGAAAGTAAGCGAATTTCCTTCTATATGATTCGAGTGATAGTTCCAATCTAGTCGTAGTTTTTGCATCACTTTTGCCTCCGTTGTGGGGTCAAGCGGTCTCAATTCGTCCAATTGCGCTTTTAACGCCATTGTTTCTTCAATTTTCAGCATAAGAAATCTTTATTTTTTTAAAAATTTGAACAAAATTAATAAAAAAATAGCCCCCCCCAGTATAATTGCCATTTTTTTCAAAAAAAAGCCCTCGCGCAAGGGGAAAACCTTTGTGCGAGGGTGGATATAAATCATAAAAACTTTACACATCATAATTCAAAACGGGCGACAACCAACGCTCCATTTGCTCTACGGTCGCGTCTTTTCTGTCGGAATAATCTTCAACTTGGTCTTTCGCGATTTGCCCCAATCCAAAATATTTGCTGTCGGGGTGCGCAAAATAGAAACCCGAAACCGCCGCCGTCGGATACATCGCAAAACTTTCGGTCAAGCGAATGCCCGTATTTTTTTCTACGTCCAAGAGTTGCCACAAAATTGCTTTTTCCGTATGGTCGGGACAAGCGGGATAGCCCGGCGCAGGACGAATGCCTTGATATTTTTCATTGATGAGTTCTTCATTCGACCACGTTTCGTCGGCTGCATATCCCCAAAATTCTTTGCGTACGCGCTCGTGCATGCGCTCGGCGAAGGCTTCGGCAAGTCTGTCCGCCAACGCTTTGAGCAAAATGGCGGAATAATCGTCGTGGTCTTTTTCAAAACGTGCCACGTGTTCGTCAATTCCAAAACCCGTTGAAACGGCAAATGCACCGATATAATCCGTCGCCACCCCTTTTGGCGCGATGTTGTCGGCAAGGCAATAGTTAAATTGTCCGGGTGCTTTTTGATTTTGTTGCCGCAAATGGTGCAAAACGGTCAACGTTTCGCCATTTTCGGGATTATATACCTCAATGTCATCGTCATTTATGCTGTTGGCGGGGAAAAATCCGACCACCGCTCGCGCACTCAACCATTTTTCGGCAATAATTTTTTCTAACATTTGTTTTGCATCGGCAAATAGTTGCGTCGCTTCTTTCCCTACGACTTCATCTGTCAAAATGGCTGGAAATTTACCCGCCAATTCCCATGCTTGGAAAAACGGAGTCCAGTCAATATATTCAGAAAGTTCTTTCAAATCGTAATTTTCAAACACTTTTGCGCCCAAATACTGGGGGGGGGGTGTTTGTTGAGTTTCAAAATCTAATTTCGATTTATTTGCCCGCGCTTGCTTGATGGACAAATATTTTTTAGCCGATTTTCGATTGCCGCGATGTTTTCGGATAGATTCGTATTCCGCTTTGATGCTGTCGTTGAAGGCTTTTTTGACATTTTCGTCTGCACTCAACAATGAACTTGCCACCGTTACAGACCGACTGGCATCTAACACATGGACAATACTTCCCGAATATTGCGGCTCAATCTTAACGGCGGTGTGCGTTTTTGAAGTCGTTGCACCACCGATTAACAACGGGATTTTGAAGTTTTGTCGCTCCATTTCTTTCGCCACATACACCATTTCGTCCAAACTGGGGGTAATCAAACCCGACAATCCGATAATATCTACGTTTTCAATCCTTGCGGTTTGCAATATTTTTTCTGCGGCGACCATTACGCCCATGTCAATAATTTCAAAATTATTACAACCCAACACCACGCCGACAATATTTTTTCCAATATCGTGTACGTCTCCTTTGACGGTCGCCATCAATATTTTTCCTTTTGTCTGACGTGCGCCCGATTTTTCGGCTTCGATAAACGGCTGCAAATAAGCAACGGCGCGTTTCATCACACGAGCCGATTTGACGACTTGCGGCAAAAACATTTTCCCCGCGCCAAACAAGTCGCCGACCACATTCATACCGTCCATCAACGGACCTTCGATGATTTCGAGTGGGCGCGGATATTTTTGTCGCGCCAATTCTACATCGGTCTCTACAAATTCGTCAATGCCTCGCACGAGCGCGTGCGTGAGCCGCTGTTCGAGCGACAATTCACGCCAAGCCAAATCTTTTTGAACCGCTCGACCGCCATCATTTTTAACATTTTCGGCGTAAGTGGTCAATAATTCGGTTGCATTTTCATTTTTATCGAACAAAACGTCTTCCACCAATGTCAACAATTCTTTGGGGATTTCGTCATAGACTTCAATCATGCCCGCATTGACGATGCCCATGTCCAAACCTGCTTTGGTCGCATGGAACAAAAACGCGGAGTGCATGGCTTCTCGCACCACATTGTTGCCTCGAAACGAAAACGAAAGATTGGAAACGCCGCCCGAAATTTTGGCATTTGGACAACGTTTTTTGATTTCTCGACAAGCGTCAATGAAATAAATGGCGTATTTATTGTGTTCTTCAATGCCCGTTGCGACGGCGAAAATATTGGGGTCGAAAATAATATCTTGCGGCGGAAAGCCGATTTGTTCTGTCAAAATTTTGTAGGCGCGTGCGCAAATTTCGACTTTTCGTTCCATCGTGTCGGCTTGTCCTTGTTCGTCGAATGCCATCACGACCGCAGCCGCGCCGTAGCGTCTCACGATTTTGGCTTGTTCGATAAATTTGGCTTCGCCTTCTTTCATGGAAATAGAATTGACGATACATTTCCCTTGCACGCATTTCAAACCCGCTTCAATGACTTCAAATTTAGACGAATCAATCATAATCGGCAATTTTGCAATATCGGGTTCAGACATCAACATGTGCAAAAACTCCACCATTGCTTTTTCGGAATCGAGCAAACCTTCGTCCATGTTTACATCAATAATTTGCGCGCCGCCTTCCACTTGTTGCAAAGCAACGGTCAACGCGGCAGTATAATCGCCTGATTTGATGAGTTTTGCAAACTTCGCGGAACCCGTCACATTGGTCCGTTCGCCGATGTTGACAAAATTAGATTCTGGACGAATCATCAACGGTTCCAAACCCGACAACATGGTAAGCGTAGATTTGGCGGCTAATTTTCGCGGTTTTACACCTTCTATTGCCTTTGACATGGCTGCGATGTGGTCGGGCGTAGTGCCGCAGCAACCGCCAATGACATTCACAAAACCGCTTTGCGCAAAATCACGGATAAACACTTGCATTTCTTCGGGCGATTGGTCGTATTCGCCAAATTCGTTGGGCAAACCCGCATTTGGATACGCCGACACATGCGAAAAAGCCATTTTTGACAATGTTTCGACGTGCGGACGCATTTCCTTTGCGCCTAATGCACAATTGAAACCAACGGAAAACAAATTGGGCGTGTGCGACACCGAAATCCAAAATGCTTCTGCCGTTTGACCCGAAAGCGTACGACCCGATGCGTCGGTAATCGTACCTGAAATCATGACGGGAATGTCATTGTTTGCTGGATATTCGTCAAAATATTTGGCGACCGCGTAAATCGCAGCTTTGGCGTTTAGGGTATCAAAAATGGTTTCGACGAGCAAAATATCTGCGCCGCCGTCCACCAAACCTTTGGCTTGTTCGTAGTAAGCTGCCACCAATTGGTCGAACGTAACGGCACGATAACCTGGATTGTTTACGTCGGGAGAAAGCGATGCCGTCCGATTCGTCGGACCCATCGCGCCCGCGACGAAACGCGGCTTATCGGGATTCATTTTTGTATAGGCATCGGCAGCACGACGGGCTACTTTTGCCGACTCGACATTGAGTTCGTAGGCTAAATGGCTCATGTCGTAGTCTTCCATCGCAATGGTGGTTGCCGAAAACGTGTTGGTTTCGACAATATCCGCACCCGCTTCGAGGTAGGCGCGATGAATGGCTTCTACGATTTGAGGCTGCGTGATGGACAACAAATCGTTGTTGCCCTGCACGTCTTTGTGAAAATCGGCGAAACGGTCGCTACGAAATTCCTTTTCGGTGAGTTTATACTGTTGAATCATCGAACCCATCGCACCGTCGAGTATCAAAATACGACGTTTGGCAGCTTGGGTGAGGCGTTGCAATCTATTTTTCATATTTTTTAAATCAAAAAGGATTTTAAAAAAATTTGATGCAAAAAATGACCGAATATACTGGGGGGGGGTCTTTTTTTGTCTGATACAGAGAATTGGTTGTAAAAAAAACACAAATTTGAGACGTTCAAATTCGGGGTGCAAAATTACGTAGTTTGTATCGAATTTTAAGAAAAAAATTCTTAAAAAAAAAGCGACTCATCGCCGCTCTTCTTTTTTTATTTTAAATCCGCAATTAATGTTTTATAATCGTCATATTTAGATGCATCTTTTTTCATTTCCAACAAGTCTAACAAACTTTCTTCGGCGTAATGGATGGCGAGTTGCGCGAGCGTGTGTTCAGCGCGTATTTCAATGGCTCCGTCTTGAATTTGTTTCATGCGCCAATTGTATGTTTTTCGCATTTTTTCCCAAATTTTTTCTTGAATACTGAAATGGTCGCTTTCCATATCCACTGCTTCGGCTTCGTTGAATGCCTTTTTGGTTCGGCTAATCATTTTAGCATTTTCGATAATAAAAAACGAGGTGTGCGCCAATCGGTCGTCGTCGGTCAACAATTGACTGTACAATGTGAGTTGCAAATCTTCTTGACTTTTGATTTCGTTCTTGCGTTTGGTGGCGTTGCTCCATTTCAAATCCACGACGGCAAGTTCTTCGCCGCGTGTCAGCACGACATCGGCGCGTCCGCGAATCATTTTTTCTTCAAAAAGTCCTTTCAAATCTACTTCTGTTCCCAACACTTTCCAATTCTCTGTTTTGAGCAATTGCAACATTGCCCAAGCTGCTTTTTTGACGATGTTCATGAACCGAACGCGCTCGGTTTCCTGCCCGTACATGAGCAAAACGGCGGCTTCGCGGGCAAGTAAGCCTTCATTTTTTTCTAAATTTTCTATAAAATATTCGAGTTCTTTTTTCCCCCAATTGTGAAAATCTTCTTTCAAAAATTCTTCAAAAAAGCGATGGGCAAGATTTCCTTTCAAAGTCGTATCACTCGTGACGCTCAAAATTGGCGACGCATTGAGTTTGGCACGGTGTTTAAAAACCCATTTGTGCGGAAAATAGAACAACGTTTCGAGGCTCGTCGGCGTTTCGTGTTCGCGTGTTTCGTTCAATGCTTTGAAATCTCGTTGCAACTGAATGAACGGCGCAGGCGGCTCGAAACGACAAACGGGCAAATCATTTTTATAAGGCAAATGCAAAAAATGCAATTTCGATTCAATATTTTCTAAATGATTTTTGATGCTAATGCTTGCATTTTGGATATTTTTTTCTCCAAAACAAGCATGCAAATAGCTCAACAACGGGTGTTCGGTGACATCTGCGCCATTGATTCGGTCTGGCATGACCAAAACGAGTTGACTTTGTACGCGCAAAACGGCTTGTTCGCGTTGCCAAAGTTGGAGCGCATTTTGGTTTTGTGGCGACTGTAGAACAATATTTTTGGTGCGTAGAAACGTAATTTCATGGTCGTAGAAACGACTGAAAAAGTAGTCGGGTTCGGTGTCCACACAATTCCACCACAACAATTGCGGCACGTCCGCCACCAACGCCGTCGGCTTGGCGACAAAGGGCAACGCCGCCACTTCTTGCGGGCGCGGCTGCACGGGCGTGGCTTCGTAGATGGTTCTGATGATGCGTTCGAGTTCGAGTTGCGTCAACATTTGTTCATGCGGCGGCAACGTTTCTAACAATTCTTTGATGCGGCGGGCTTGTTCGGCAAGCACGAGCAACGAGGCATTTTTGCCGTCGGTACGCTCGTTTTCAGCGATTGCCCAGTTGGTCAGATAGTCAAATATTTCGACCATTCGCGTGCGCGGCGCGCCTCTGTCGGGGTCAAATGTTTCGCGAGCAAACCAAAAATCGTATTCTCGACGAATGTCTTCGGGACTTTGGGCGGCAGCTTCGGTCTTTGACCTTTCGGCGAGTTTTGCGAAATAGGCATTTATTTCATATATCCACAAATCGCTTCGCACGCCCGGACGGGTGGAAAGCGTCCGCGCAATCACCCAAGCCAAATCGTCGGCAATTGGTTTGGCAGCGAGGGTTACAAATTCCAAAATTTTATAGGGGTCGAGTGGTCGCCATAAAAATGTGGTCACCAATTTTAGCAACTGCAACGTCGGACGCGCTGTTGAATTGGACGGCAAACCGAGCGATGGCATTCCTTCTTGCGTCAATGCGTTGTCGAGTACCCGCGTGCGCTCGGGCAACAACAAAACGGGGCGAAAATCCTTATTTTTTTGTAATAATTTGGCGAACCAAGCCGCTAAATCGGTTTCACGACGACCCGTTACGAGTAACAATGAGCCATCATTTTGAAATTTTAGGTTTTCAGAATAATTAAAATATTGTGTTGAGAATTTAGAATTTTTAAGCAAAAAGAGTTTAAAAACATCTAAATCGGACGTTGCGATGGCTTGAAAATGGGGCGATGCGACGCGCCTAACGGTCACTTGTTGGTCAGAAAGGCTCGAAAAAAGGCGTTGATACTGGGGGGGGAGCAATTCGAGTGGTTCGACGACCATCAACTCGACAAGCGGCGTTTTTTCGATTTTTAAGGCAGTCAAAACGGCGGTCAAACGCTCGGCGATGCCCCATGTGAGCGATTGTGAAGCGGCGGCGGCGTTCATTTGTTGTTCGACGGCGCAAAGTGCCGCCAACCGATGCGGCATATCGGGCGACGACTCGAAATCGAAACCCGCTAACAACAATTCGTCGCGAAGTTCGAGCAAGGTTTGTGCGCAGGCGAGCGGGTCGGCATCAAATGATTTTCGGAAAAAAACGGATTCATTCTCCATCAAGTATTGTGTCAATATTTGACGAAAGGCTTCTATCCGCAGGTGTTCGGTTCGTTCGCGTCTGCCCGCCAAACCCAACCACGTTTCAAAGATATGAAGCAATCGTTTTGGACCCGCTACGAAAACGCCGCGCTCGGTTTCGGCACGCGGAAAAACTTCGTCGTCAAGTTCTAAACCAAAAATTATTTTCATGAACTGCTTTTAAAATGCTTTGTTTTGATACCCTATTTCTATGTCCGCAAAAGTAACAAAAATGTAGAAAACCATAACAAAAACAAACATTTTTTTTGTAAAAACCCTTTTTGATGCCGTTTATACTGGGGGGGGGCTATTTTTTATATCAAAAAAACCTATCGTGATAATTTCGTTACGTCAAATGTATATATTTGCGCCTTATTTAGACAATCATTTATTTATCTTATTAATACTGTTGATATGATTCAAGATACTTATCTACAAACCACCGCAGACTTCTACAAAGAGGCTGCCCTTGAACCTAATGTGGGCTTGTGTTGCACCACTACCCCTGTTTGGCAACTGCCCGACCTCTCTATGCCTACCCGTATGTTGGAGATGAACTACGGTTGTGGCTCTACCGTCAACCCAAGAGACCTCGTCAACAGTCCCACCATACTCTATGTCGGTGTGGGTGGTGGCATGGAACTATTGCAGTTCGCCTACTTTTCTCGCAGAGAAGGTGGGGTCATCGGTGTGGACATGGTGCCTGAGATGTTAGATGCAAGCAGACATAACTTCATCGCAGCAGAGGCACAGAATAGCTGGTTTAAGTCTGACTTCGTATCCCTTCGGGTCGGTGATGCACTCCATTTACCAATAGAGTCAGAGACGGTGGACGTGGCGGCACAGAACTGTTTGTTCAATATCTTCAAACTGGAAGACCTAAAGAAAGCACTCGAAGAGATGTATCGCGTACTCAAACCACACGGAAGGCTTGTCATGAGTGACCCAACCTGTGAGCAAGTAATGCCTGAAACATTGCTTCAAGACGAGCGATTGAGAGCCGAGTGTCTCAGTGGTGCCATACCTTTGAAAGACTATATCAAAGCCATTACAGACGTTGGGTTTGGAACCGTAGAGATTCGCGCAAAGCGTCCTTACCGTTTGCTATCACCCAATCACTACCAAACGGAAGAACTTATCTTCATTGAGTCCGTCGAAGTATGTGCCATCAAAGACCCTATGCCTGCCGATGGACCCTGCGTCTTTACGGGTAAGTCTGCCATTTATTATGGCAAAGAAGAGCTATTTGATGACAACAAAGGACACGTATTGATGCTTAATCAACCCCTTGCAGTCTGTGACAAGACCGCAGCAGCCCTCAGCGCATTGAATAGAGAAGACATCTTCATCTCTGAATCCACCTATTTCTATGACGGCGGTGGTTGTTGTTAATGTCTTATAACCTATTTAAAATCATACTTTAATATGTCAGAAAAGACCCAATACTTTGAAAAGGCAGACCTTAGCAACTTTGGTAAGATAGGCGAATGGCAGCCAGAGTTGGCGAAAAAGTTCTTTGACTACTACAATGCAACCATGCAAGAAGGGGCATTGTCGGCTCGAGAAAAGTCACTCATTGCCCTTGCCGTTGCCCATGCCATGCAATGCCCATACTGCATTGATGCCTATACGGGAGAGTCCCTCAAGCAAGGCGCAGACGAAGAACAGATGATGGAAGCCGTACACGTGGCGGCTACCATGAAGGCTGGCATCACACTCGTCTATTCAACACAGATGATGAAACATGCCAAAGAAAAGTTGATGTAAACCCTTCAACCCTTTATCATTATCATTTAATAAACAAGTTATTACCTATGGCAACCAATCATGCCACCAAGTCAATGGCAGCGCGAGGCAATGAACTGTCTGATACGTTCTTCCAATTGAAGGTACTCAACGGCAAAGAACGCTCTGATGCCAAGTTTGAACCCTTTGCCAAAGCTGCGGCAAGGGCAGGCTTTCACCCTTTGACTGCCAATAAGATAGACATCTTTCAGGTCAACATTGGCAAGATGTGTAATCAAGTATGTGGGCATTGCCATGTAGATGCAGGTCCTGACCGCAAAGAGATTATGACCAAAGACACCTTGCAACAGTGTTTAAACATCTTGGCAAAGACCGATATTAGCACAGTTGATATCACAGGAGGCGCACCCGAAATGAACCCCAACTTCCGTTGGTTCGTTGAAGAATGCACACGCATGGGCAAGAAGGTTATCAACCGATGTAATTTAACCATCATCATGGCGAACAAGAAGTATAAGGACTTACCACAGTTCTTTGCGCAGCATGGCGTACACATCGTATCGTCATTGCCTTACTTCTCCAAAGTCAGAACCGATGCACAGCGAGGCGATGGCGTTTTTGAGGATTCGATTGCCGCATTAAAGCTACTCAATGAGGTTGGATATGGCAAGGAAGGGTCAGGATTGCTATTAGACTTGGTCTATAATCCATCTGGCGCATTCCTTCCTGCGGCACAAGCAGGGTTGGAGAAGGACTTTAAAACACAGTTGAAACGCCGATTTGATGTCGTTTTCAACCAGTTGTATGCCATCACCAATATGCCCATTAGCCGTTATATGGATTATCTATTAGAGTCCAATAACTATGAAAGCTACATGGAACTGCTTGTCAATGCCTTTAATCCAGCTGCCGTTAGCGGGGTTATGTGCCGAAACACCATCTCCGTTAGTTGGGACGGATACCTTTATGACTGTGATTTTAACCAGATGTTAGACCTTCCCGTCAAGACTGATGGCGTACACCAACCGCATCTCAATGACTTTGATACCGCTTGGTTAGAAGGAAGAGAAATCATCTTAAACCAACACTGCTACGGTTGTACCGCAGGCGCAGGCTCCTCATGTGGTGGAGAAATAGCTACGTAAAGCCCACGTAACACCTTTGTATATCTTTATCAAAAGCAATAAAACAATATCCCAAAATGACATTGCGTGTATAAGCCCATACACACAATGTCATTTTTTTATGTAGAGATAGGGCTTGCCCTATCTTCACATAGCAAACGTCCCCCCTTCGGGGGGATTGAGGGGGGACATACTGGGGGGAGATTAAGGGGGACTTTAATCCCTCGTATAAACCATCTCTACTTTGGTAGTCGGTTTATGTTTGGGTTCTATTAGCTTTTCAAGGATTTGCCAAGTGGTTCCTTCGGCTGCTCGAACCACAAAAGAACGCTCACCGAACTCGTTATTCTCAATTGCGGTTGCCGTTAGATTGCTATGCTGTTGCACCAAACTGTATACAAGGTCAATGTTGGCACTATAAAACGTGTGCATGGTGATGCCCAACTCACCGAGTTTTTGGTCTTTGGAACGGTCGGGTTTAGGGCTATTGGGTATAAAAAACTTGATTTTACCACAGATATTATTGGGTGATACAAAGCCTTGATACCAATGCGTATAACCATCGGGCATCATAAAAACTGCCTTTGCACCCTTTTGATAATCGCCATCAAGGTTTGGTTCTTTTTCTGCCGATAGCCCAAAGGCAGTCACCAAATAGGCAACCTCACTCATGTTTTTGGCATTGATGATAAACGAGTGGTGTGTAAACTCACTGGTTTTAAGGTTTGCGTTGGGGTTAATGGTGCCATAACCCGGAATTTTATAGCCGTTTCTTTGAAAGAACACATGATTAAAGAATGCCCCATACACGGCATTCTCACGCACCAAAACAGGTCTTTTAAAGAAGTCATTGCTCCCTGCCTTACTCAATCCAAAGATGTCATCAGACACAGGAACCGTAGGCAACCACCGTTGTCCACTTTGTCGGGCATACGTATAAATGTCAAACAACCGATAGATGTCGGTCGTCATCATCACCGAAAGGCGTTGTCCAATGGTTTCGGGTGGCGCATACCCTACCCCATCACCCGTAGGCGACTCCCATGCCAAGATGCGCAACAAGCCATGTGAGTCTATTTTACCATTTTGTAAACGATAACTCCATAGCTTTGATTGGACACCATATAAGCGTTTGGCAGCGATGGCATCAACTTCTGTACTGTCTGTCACCACAAAACCAAACTCTGCAAAATAGCGGCAAGCGGCTTGTCCATCAGCTTCTCCCCGTACGCCTAATACCACTTCATAGACACCCGAGATGCCTGTTTCTGGTCTTTTTGAATTAAGGGCAGGCGATTGCCCAAAAAGGCTACCCCCCAGTATAACGACCCAAAATAGGGTTAACATAGCTTGTTTATTCATTTTTTTTAGCCTTTTTAGCCTCCATTAATAACTTATAATATTTCCAACTGGTCATGTTAGGTTCTGTAAAGATGTCGGGTGCGGTCTCATAGATGGGGTTTTCTTGTCTTACAAAATCGCGTATTTTGGCGGGCAGGTCAGCAAAACCATGCTTTAACTTCATGCCTCTACCGACATAACACAACTGTCCAGCCTTGTTGCCCATGCCCATCCAAGGCAAGAAGTCAGAGAACCGTGTCCAAGTAATCTCACTTGGTACAGACTTGACATTGGCATTGTTAAGGTCTTGCATTGCCACAAAGAACTGAAACAACTCGGCTGCTTGGTACATATCCGAACGAGAAGCCTGCGGATAGTCTGCCACTTTTAAGGGAGACGGATAGTATAAAAAGATGTCAGACGTAAAGGCAACACGGTCTCCTAATACCGTATAAGGTACACCCCATTCGCCATATTTACCTTTTAGCATAAATTGTTGATTGACGGGGTCATTCCAAACGGGTATTACGCTTACCTTTTGTTGGGTAAACGGATTGTCCCACTCTTTTAAGATATTACCCGTTTTAAGGTCTGTATAAACCAACATTTCACGGGTCAATAGCCGATAACCGCCTGCAACTACCTTTAATTTGGCAATGTTATACATCTCAAAGCCAAACAGAGGCTTGCCGCGTTCATTGGGCATGTAGCTATAAATGGTTCCCGTACAGCTAAACACTACGTTTTCATTGGTGTCTAATGAGCCACGCACTTTGGCAAAAGCCAATAAATTATCGGCTGCGCTGTCTAAATTAATAGCTTGATATTGGTTACTGGGTATTGTTTTAGTGGTCATCTTTTGTGAACACGCGCCCCATATCATCGCTATGACAAGGCAATAGAATACATTTTTCATGATATAAGAACAACTATTTTATAAAATGCGATTCGCCACAATTGGCTTTGAATAGATAAACAAAAGTACATACTATTAGCATACAATAGCCTTTTTTATCTGTTTTTTTGTGATTTTATTAGCAAAAAATAGCTTTAAGGGTTGCTTATACTGGGGGGGGGGCATGTTTTAGATAAACGATACGCAAACATTGGTTGTGCTTTGTTATTCGCTCTATAAAAGTATAATAATAGCTTTATAAAACTAACAACAAAGCATGATTGATATAAAAAATACGCAACTTTAAGGTAAAGTTACGTATTCTTTTGGCGATAAGAATGCCTTTAAGGGTTTTTAGGCTTGTTTAATGCCTCTTCTAACTCTTTGAGTTTCTTTTTCATGGCTGCCTCTT
>JBJOPA010000349.1:0-6388 GCA_046051005.1 Bacteroidota bacterium | reverse complement strand
GAAACTTTCATAGAAGTTTTTTTTATAATTAGGTTTTTCAAAAACGAGACAATTATTTAAAAAGGGCGCAAAGTTGCGGAAAAGGAACTTGATTTTGATGAAAACGTTTATTTTTGCGACGTTTTTTTTACAAAAAGATTAAAATTTATTGATTTTTTAACATTTATTAATTTGTTTTTTAGAAATATGGAAAATTTGAACCAAACGCCGACGCACAGCGAAGGCACTTTTCAGGCGCGTGTGACGCGGACGTTGTTGACGGTTTTGGGCGTTTGTGTGGTGTTGCATGTGGTGCAAGACGTGTTACACATGTTTCAATTTGTTGATGTAATTTGGGTTTCGTTGACGCTTTATTTAATGTTTCGCCTGTCGAGTGGGCATCGCGACCTTGATTTGGGCGGTCATATTTCGTTTGGTCGTGCGTTTTTGGTGGCTTGGTTGCCGGGTTTGGTGGGCGGTTTGTTTGCGGCATCGGCGATTTATTATTCTGCGAAACATGTGATAAAAGCAGATTTGTTGAAATATATAAAAGATGAAAAATATTTAGGAGAATTGGGCAACAAATTTTGGATAGAAGTATCGGAAAAAGTGATGACTTTTGACGGATATGTAATGATGTTGCAATATTTTAGTGCCTTATTTTTTGTTACGGCGTTGGTAATTGCATTTTTTGTGAAACGAAAATAAATTTTCTCAAAAAATGACTACCCCCCAGTATGTTCGGATTTTTTTTGAAAAAAAAATGTTTTTCTTGATTTCAAATGCCCTAAAAACTTGGTTTTTAGGGCATTTTTTGTTAAGAAAGTTTAAATGGAAACAAAATGTCACAAAATTGTAAAGAATTATAGAAAAAAAAAGAAAAAAAGGCTTGTTAACTTGCAACAAGTTTCTACATTTGCGCCGCTATTTCCCAAATAGTGGTATTTTTAGATTTATTTAAATTTTTAATATTTGTTTTTGCAAAATTTTTCTTGAAATAAAAAAACATTTGTTTAGAATAAATCTAAATACCTTAAAATAGGGTCAGAATTATTGTCATGTTTTTGTCAAAAAACTAATAGGTCGTACTTTTGTCCCTGAAAGAACACACGAGATAATGTGTGTTGTTTTCAAAATGATATAAAAAATAAAATTTTAAGTATATGAAATTGAGTTTATCTAGATTGTTCCAAGTTGTAGTAGTAATGTTGTTTGCTTGCCAAACTGCATTTTCTGCTCCTGATGTGGCGAAAGGCAAAGAGTTGTTTATCAACAACTGTGCATCGTGTCACAACAAAAACATGAAAGACAAATTGACGGGTCCTGCGCTCGCGGGCGTGCAATCGAAATGGGCTGATGACAAAGCTCTTTACGCTTGGATTCGCAATTCGCAAGCCATGATTGCTGCTGGCAATAAAAATGCTGTAGCAATTTGGAATGAATACAAGCCAACTGTGATGACGGCGTTTCCTGCATTGAGCGATGACGACATTGCGTCTTTGATGTTGTATATTGACAAACAGACAAAAGGCGGCGACGGTACGAAAGCTAGCGTCGTAGGCACAGACAAAACAGGCGAAGGCGGTGGCAGCAACACGTTATTATATGTCTTGTTGGCGGGCTTTTTGGGTGGTTTGGTTTGGATTTTGACTCGCGTGATTGGCAACCTCAGCAAAACGGCTGCGGACAAAGCAGGTACAATCTATGAACACAAAACATGGATTGACCGTTTGACGAGTAAAGGTACAATTGGTGTGGTGACTTTCGCACTCATCGTTTTGGGCGGTTACACGACGGTTAACAATGCGGTTGCGTTGGGTCGTCAACAAAATTATGCGCCATCACAGCCTATCAAATTCTCGCACGAGACGCACGCGGGCTTGAACAAAATTGATTGTCAATATTGTCACGACGCAGCGCGCCGTTCTAAACACGGTTCGATTCCAGGTACAAACACTTGTATCAATTGCCACGCGGCAATCAAAGTGGGTTCAAAATATGGTACACAAGAGTTGACGAAAATTTACGTTTCTGCGGGTTTCGACCCAGATGGCGGCAATTATATCAGCAACTATCAAAATATGTCTGACGGCGAAGTAAAAGCATTCTATACAAAATGGATTGCTAAAAACTATCGCGAGACACGTAAGTTAGATTCGACGATTTCAGTTTCTTTGGACGAAAAAGCATTTGTTGCTGACCAATGGTCGGAAATCGAATCGTCGCTCAAAGCTGGTTACAAAACATCTGTAAAAGGTGAAATTCCTTGGACACGCATTCACAATTTGCCTGACCACGTTTACTTTAACCACTCTCAACACGTTGCGGTGGGCAAAGTGGCTTGTCAAAAATGTCACGGTGAAGTTGAAAAAATGGAAGTTTTGAAACAATATTCGACGCTTTCGATGGGTTGGTGTATCAATTGTCACCGCGAAACGGAAGTGAAGTTCAAAGAGAATGATTATTACAAATCGTATAACTTGTTGCACGACGAACTCAAATCGGGCAAACGCGAAAAAGTGACGGTGCAAGACATCGGCGGTTTGGAATGTCAAAAATGTCACTATTAAAAAAAAATAGGATTTGGGTTTAAAATTGCTCAAATTTCTTGATTTTTTCCTCGATATACTGGGGGGGGGGCATTTTTCAAATTTTTTTTATCATTGAAATTAATTTTTAAGTTAAAAACGAAAAAGGAAAATGAAAAAGAATCAATAACTTTTCATAACTTCATTTTTCATTTTTCATTTTAATCTTTATAGTAATATGGAATTTAATCAGCAAAACGTTTGGACGGGTGTTGAAGACTTGAACAACACGGAAGCGTATCATGAAGCGTTGGCTCGCGAAGAATTTTCGCTTTCAGATACCTTGCAAGGAGAAAACAATGCGTTTGCTTCGACACGTCGCGATTTTTTGAAATATTTGGGTTTTGGTGTCGGTGCGGCTACGGTTGCAGCGAGCTGCGAAATTCCAGTAAAACGCGCCGTTCCTTACGTTCAAAAGCCTGATAGCATGGTGCCAGGTATAGCGAATTATTACGCTTCGTCTTACGTAAAAGGTGGCGATTATTGCGCTATTTTGGTAAAAAACAAAGAAGGTCGTCCTATCAAAATTGAAGGCAATGGTTTGTCTGGCATCACGATGGGTGGCACGAGCGCACGCGCACAAGCCTCTGTTTTGGAATTATACGATTACAATCGTATCCAAAACCCAGCAAAATTGAACGGCGACAAAGATGCTACAAAAATGACTTGGGCGCAACTCGACCAAGCCGTTGCAGGCAAATTGAATGCGCAATCTCGTATTGCTATCGTAACGAATACGATTCTCAGCCCGATGACCAAACAGTCTATCGCTGATTTTTCTGCTAAATTTCCAAGTACAAAAGTTTATACATACGACCCGATTTCAAGTGCGGCGATGTTGGAAGCAAACGAAAAATCGTTTGGTGACCGCGCCGTTGCAAACTATTCGTTCGACAAAGCAGACGTGATTGTCTCTTTTGGTGCGGATTTTTTGGGTACGTGGGTTTCTCCAATTGAATATGCTGGACAATACGCGCAAGGTCGCAAACTTCGCAGCGTAGAAGGTGCGAAAATGTCTCGCCACATACAAGTTGAAAGTTACATGTCTTTGACGGGTTCAAATGCGGACAACCGTATTTTGGTTAAACCGTCAGAAATGGGTGCGGCAATTGCAGCTTTGTACACCAAACTCGGTGGTCAAGGTGTAAACATGCCAAAATTGAACGACAAAGCCACTAAAGCGATTGAACGTTTGGCAGCCGAATTGCAAGGCGCAAAAGGAAAATCGTTGGTGGTTTCTGCTTCAAATAACGTAGCGGAGCAAATTTTGGTGAACAGCATCAACTCTATGCTCGGCAATGTAGGCGCGACCATGACTTTCAACGGTGCTTCGATGCAACGTCAAGGTGACGAGCGTCAAGTGCAAGCCATGATGTCAGAAGGTGCTGATGCCGTGATTGTGTTGAATGCAAATCCAGTTTTTGAATTGCCTTTTGGCGACAAAGTGGCTGAATTTATTAAAAAAGCAAGTTTTTCGGTTTCAACGACGCAATTGTTGGATGAAACGGCGGCTTGTTGCCAATATGTTGCACCGTCTAATCACTTCCTCGAAAGTTGGGGCGATGCACAACCAAAACGTGGTCAATTCTCATTGATTCAACCTACGATTTCTACGGTTTTTGACACTCGTCAAATCGAACAATCGTTGCTCACGTGGGCGGGTGCATGTCCGCAAACTGAAACGCCAATGTATGATTATTTGCGTTCGGTTTGGCAGACCAATATGTTTCCAAAACAAAAAGAATATTTGACTTTCCAAGCATTTTGGGACGTTACGTTGCACAATGGCGTGTTTGTCGCAGGCGATGTTACGCCTACGGTTGCTGCGTTCAGAGGCAATGTTGCAGAAAGCGCAGTTACACAACCTGCCACAGGCGGTATGGAAATTACGTTTTTTGAAACCGTAAACATGGGCAACGGACAATATGCTAACAACCCTTGGTTGCAAGAAATGCCAGACCCTGTTACGCGCACCGTTTGGAACAATACCCTTGCATTGCCTTTGAAATGGAACGGCAAAAAAGCCGAATCTATGAAAGGATTGCAAGATGGTGACAAAGTAAAAGCAAAAATCGGTGGAAAAGATTACGAAGTTGCCGTTGTGCGTCAGTTTGGTCAGCCTGAAAATACGGTTGCGATTGCATTGGGTTACGGTCGTTTGAAGGCTGGTTATTGTGGTACGCAAGTGGGTACGAACGTACAAAACGCTTCGCCAGTTGTCAATGGTTTGATTCAATATTTTTCGGTTGCTGAAGTTTCGGATTCCATCGGAAAAGATAAATATTTTGCATCGGTTCAGTATCACCATTCAATGGGTTTATACGAATCGAAAAACAAAAATTTCTACGTAGATGAACAAGAGTTGGGCTATCAAGGCACACTCGTTCCGCGCACGGTGATTCGTCAAACAGAGTTGAAAGACTTGAAAACGTTCACGGCGAAAAATAGCGAACAACGCGAAGAATACGAAAAACTAAACCGTTTTACCTTGTATCGTGGTCACGAAGACCTCTACAAACGCGGTCACCACTGGGGTATGCACATTGACCTCAATGCTTGTATCGGTTGTGGTGCGTGTACGGTGGCTTGTATGTCAGAAAATAATGTTCCTGTTGTTGGTAAATTTGAAGTATCACGTCACCATGAGATGAGTTGGTTGCGGATTGACCGTTATTTCTACGGAGATGTCGAAAATCCAAATGCCGTTTATCAACCGATGATGTGTCAACATTGTGACAACGCGCCTTGCGAAAACGTTTGCCCTGTAAACGCATCGAGTCACTCGGCAGAAGGTCTCAATCAAATGGCGTATAACCGTTGTATCGGTACGCGCTATTGTGCGAACAACTGTCCGTATAAAGTACGTCGTTTCAACTGGCAAGATTATACAACTGCGGATTTGTTCCCGATGAACGAACGCGATTTGCGCGGAAAAACATTGGGTATGAACGGTGACATGCCTTATGGTGCGGACAATTTGACACGTATGGTCTTGAATCCAGACGTAACGGTTCGTTCACGTGGTGTTATCGAAAAATGTTCGCTTTGTGTGCAACGCATTCAAGATGGCAAGTTGACCGCAAAACGCGAAAATCGTGAATTGCGCGACGGTGACATCAAAACGGCTTGTCAAGCATCTTGTCCTACGGGCGCGATTGTTTTTGGCGACCAAAATAACAAAGAAAGCGAAGTCGTGAAACTCAAATCTAATGAATTAAACTTCATTGTTTTGGAAGAAGTGAACGTTCGTTCTAATATGACTTATGGCATCAAAGTTCGCAACAAAGACGAACAAATGTCTTAAATTTAGATAGAAAATTTGTAAAAATGCCTTAAAAAATCGGGTAGGGGATACCCCCCAGTATAAACGGTCATTTTTTCATTTTTTTCATCAAAATTTTATTGAATTTCTTTTTAGAAAAAAATATTTTAAGAATCATAAATTTAAGATTTCGGATTTTTCTCTTTCTGAAAAATTTTGAGTTTTAAAAAAATAATCGTCATTATGAGTTCAGTTGTATCACCTATTCGTGAGCCACTCGTTCTTGGTAGCAAAACGTATCACGACATCACGGAAGACATTTGCGCCCCGTGCGAAAAAGCACCGAGCCGCCAATGGACCATTGGTTTTATGGTTGCGGTTGCGGGTTTGGGTGTTTACTTTTTTTCGTTGCTGTGGACTGTTTGGAACGGCATCGGTTCGTGGAACTTGAACCGTACCATCAACTGGGGTTGGGACATTACCAACTTCGTGTGGTGGGTCGGTATCGGTCACGCGGGAACACTTATTTCGGCAATCTTGTTGTTGTTCCGCCAAAAAT
>JBJOPA010000348.1:0-5642 GCA_046051005.1 Bacteroidota bacterium | reverse complement strand
GGCATTTCGACAAACCAAAAGCAACAACGGCAATGCCAAAAGACTCCACCAAATTTTGGCGCGCCCGTCTTTCGCTTGTGCGATGTCATTTTGTAATGATTTTTTTTCGAGTTGATGTTTTCCATCGGTTTTTAACCGTTGTAACAATAATATTTCATATTTTTGCTCAACGGTTTCTGCTTGCGCGAGGCGAAAATTGAGCAAATCATTTTTACAAGTGGGACAAGCCAACACACTGGGCGGCAACGGCAACAATCCACAAAATGGACAACCGATGTCATTTTTTTTTAATAAAGCGTTCATATGACCGATATTTTTATTTAAAAAATAGTACTGCAAAGATTGTAAAAAAAAATGTTATTTGTCGTGCTTTTATCTATTTTTTTAAAAAGAATAAAAAAAATTTAAATATTTTAGAAAAAAAATAAAAAAAAATGGATAAATGTGACGTAAGTTCGAAGGAAGGCTACTATCTTTGCCAAGCTGTCAGATGATTTATTTGCGTTATTTCTAATCACTTGAATTTTAAGATTTTGTATTGCTTTTGAAAACCTGCTGAAACTTTAAACACACTTAAAACTGTTCAAAAAACATGACTCCATGCCGAGTGATGTTTGTCAATTTCTGTTTAAGATTACACCAAAAAGACCGCTTCAACATTATTTCAAAAAATCATAAAAAATGAGAATTTTTTTTATACTTTGAAAAAATGCGCCTGAAAACGCTAAATTTGTAAGATGAAAGAAGATACGTTGCGCCATCAACCCATAGATTGGAAATTTCAGTTGCGTCATTTGAGAAAATGGGGTTTGCTGTCTCTTTTCGCATTTTTTTTAGCAGGTTGTGTTGATTTTTATTTCGACAAAAAAGAAAATTTTGCGCGTTACACGCAAAGTATCAACAATTATTTGAGCGAGCAAGAGCGGCACACGAGCCGTATTTTTGCCGACAAAAACCTCGAAGATTGGGTGGTTCACAGCTATTTGAACACAGGTCAGGCGGCACGTTGTCAGCCATCGGAAAGCTGGTTTTCTGATGCCGAACGACCGTTGAGTACAGTTTTTTGCTACGTCAGAGATTCGCTGACCAACGATTCGTTGCTCTATTGGTCGAATCGAAACGCGCCTACACCCTATTTGCCGCCCAATTATCCGAAGGGAATGGACAGCACAACACGCGGAAATTTTCTTTTTTCGATAGACGAAGACGACTTTTGGCGCGGCGAAAGCAAACAAAAAGTATTTGACCAAGCAACGCAATACGAAATGCGTTTCGAGAAGCGTTTGGTCGCCCCCCCCAGTATCAGCGGTCGAAAAGACAGCATTTTATTGACTTATGTTGCCTTGATTCCGATAAAAATCAACTATCAAATGGAGACGCAGGGCAACTATTTTAGCCGCTATTTCCCTGCATCACCGTACTTGATTCCGTCGAGTTTGGCGTTTTCAAATAAAAAAATATCAGAATACGAAATCCGTTCTTTTGAAGGCGAATTTATCGCTTCCTTAGACAAAGAGAGTTTTAAAGAAAACGAAACCGACCCCATGCACGACGGCGTTTTTTTGGTCGTCTTTTGCTTGGGTTTGTTATTTGCAGGCTACTTTTTGACGCGCATTGCCCGTTTGTATATGGCATCGGGCGCGTATTTGCAAGGTTTGGGCGTTTTGTTGGGAGCCTTGTTGTTGGTCGGCGGATTGTTGCATTTGGCAGCATTTTACAAAAAATTTCAATCCATTAACTTGTTTACAGGGCAAAAGGCTTGGTTTAAGTGGCAAAACATGACCAATGAGTTGGACAAACCCATCGGTTCTATCCACGAATTGTGTTTTTACACGATAATGGGTTTGTGGGTCAGTTTTTTTATCCACAAAGAACTGCAAATGCCCGCGCACGCAGTCAGCAAATGGCGTAAATCCGTTTTTTTGTTTACAGGTTATTTCGTGATTGCAGGTTCATTTATGCTTTTCGACCGCACTTGTTTCATCTTGGTGTTGGAAACGCGGGTCTATGATTTTTTCTTCGATTTTTCTAATTTTTCTTTGAGCGACGGACTCGGCATGATTTGCATTGCCGCCAATTTGTTGTCTGTGTTTTTGATAAGCTATTTTTGGTTGAAATGGCTGGTCGTAAACAAAAAAATGACCCAAAAAACGACCAAATGGAAAAGTTGGATACCCCAACTTGCTTGGTTAGAGTTGGCGGGATTTTGCCTTTGTTGGTTGGGTTGGCATCTGAAATTTTATGATGCGTTTATCAATCACTTTTTGGTATTGTTAAGCATTTTTATCATCGCGGTGTGGGCATTGGCGTTGTATCACGACAATAAAAAAACCAATTTGTATGCCGTTTTGGGTTGTCTCATTTTTGGAGCCATACTCACGGGGGCTATCCTGATGGTGCATACCAACAAAAAAGAAGAATATTATTACACCCAAACCGCCAAACAATTGGGCGTTTTGAGAGATGCAAATGCGGAAACAGATTTGTTGCCGATGGGAGAAATGTTGCGAAAAATGGACAATCGGTCGTTTCACGTGATGGGTCAACAGCCCGATACGTTCAGCGTGGGTTCAAATGTAGAACAGTTGTTCAAAACGTTTTTTTCGCTGCAAATGCACTACGATTTGCGTTATTCGTTGACAACTTCCGACCTAAATGTCACCATTTCGAGAGACGAAAACAAGCAACTTTGGGACGAAATGAGAAAAAATGCCATTGTCATTGACTCCATAGACCGAAATACTTGGTACAAACCCCATGAAAATGGTATGTTTTCCTATCTCATGGAAGTGCCGCTTTGCTATCGAATTGCCAATGGCGATACGCTCAAAAAGATAAATCTGCATTTGCAATTGGATAGAAAAAATAAAAATGCAACCCACTTTTTTACCAATAATTTTCTTACAAAAGAATATGAATATAAAAAGATAGAGAATTTACATAAATGTGAATATGCCATCTATAAAAATGGAATACGGGTAGAACAAAATTTGTTGCTTGATTTTCCAGCGCATTTGGCACCCGATTTTAAGGCAGACAAAGAAGAAACCAGCAACGGAATTACGCGGTATTGGTCCACTCACCCCGACAATGTGGTGGTGGGTATTGTCAAAAAGAAAAAAACAACCACCGATGGCATCATCGTGATTGCGTATTATACCATCATTTTTGCTTTGTTGTTTGTCTTTTTGTTGATTGTCAATCAAGGTTGGTTTACCTTTTTGCCGCCCATACTCGTGTTGAGTTCGATGTATAAAAATTCTTTGAGCAATCGAATTTCTATTCCCGTCACCGGAATTTTCGTTGCATTGGCATTTATACTGGGGGGGGGGGCTTATTTGCTTTTTCAGAGTTCCGCAGAGCGTTTTTTCAATGATGAACAAAGCAAAATCGTCAACATCGTGCGCGATGCGGTCATGCAAAACAGCGATGCCACCGCCGCCACATCGCAACAAGACAGCACCGAATCGTTGAAAAAAATATGGACTAAAAAACTCGAACTCATTGCCGCCCAGAATTTGGTCACTTTGCATTTGTTTCAGACAGATGGAAAACTCGTCGCTACGTCCGAAGAAGAAATGTTCCAAAGAAACATCATTTCAAGGCAAATGAACGGAAACATTTTGCGGACGTTCAAGCGCGGAACAGACATCTATCAACTCGACGAATCCATTGGAAATTACAACCATAAAAGTTTTTATAAAACCATTCAAGAAAAAAATGGAAAAACAATTGGTTATTTGCAAATGCCACTTTACTCCTTGCAACAACGATTGGGGCAGGAAATTGCGCCGTTTTTCGGGAAATTAATATCCATTTTGTTGTTGTTGATTATTTTGGCGGCGTATGTCATCAATTTGCTTGCCAACAAAATCATCAAACCCATCAACGAATTGGCGCAACGCATGGAAGAACTTTCCATCGAAAAAAGCAACGTCGCCATCGAATATCAATACGACGACGAAATTGGGCAATTGGCGAAGGCATACAACAATCAAAGTAAGCAAATCGTTAATAAATCAGCCGAATTGCAAGTTGCCATGCAAAAAAGTACATGGCGAGACATGGCAAAACAGGTCGCGCACGACATCAACAATGCCTTGTTTCCGATGAAAGTAACCGTCCAAAAAGCAGAAATTTTGCGCAACAAACCCGAAGGCATTCCCGACGATTATTTGCGCAGAACCAATGTGATGATATTGCAACAAATCAGCACATTTGAACGATTATTGGAGTCTTTTAGAAATATGTCGCGGTCGCCTGAACCCAAAAATGCGCATTTTTCTCTAAACGAATTGTTCACCGAAAGTCAAGATTTGTTTAGGGATTATAAAAGCCCGAAAGAAGGAACGGCGAAAAAAGTGACTTGGACTTTTGTGCCGCCCGCCAGAAATTATGTCATTTTTGCCGACAAGGATATCTTGGCAACTGCCTTGCAAAATCTGCTCGTCAACGCATACGAAGCGTTTCCGCCCGAACGCACCGATGGAAATGAAATTGTGGTTTCTTTGACAGAAAACAACAACGGATTTGTCGAATTTCATGTCAAAGACAATGGAATGGGCATCAAAGAAGATGCAAAAGACGACATTTTCAAAGCCACTTTCAGTACAAAAACCTACGGTACGGGCATGGGATTGTTCTACTCTCGAACCGTGATTGAATCTATGGCAGGGAATTTGGATTTTAAAACCGAAGAAGGAAAAGGAAGCGACTTTTTTATCAGTTTTGAAATCGCCAACGTCTCAAATTTGCCGTAATTGTATTGTTGGTGACGTTTTTGTAAAAAAAAATTGCATTTTTTGTAAAAAAAATTGCCTTACCCCTTGCGGTTTAAAAAAAAAGGTTTATATTTGCATTATATTTCTGATTAAATTGATGAATTATCTGCCATCGGTAGATTTAATAATACATGTTTTGAAGGTGAGTGATTGTCCTCCGTCTCGTTATTGAGATGGGGGATTTTTTATAAAACCCATTTTTTCGACAAAAATAGCCACCCCCCAGTATCCAACCCGTTTTTTCTAAAAAAAAGTCGCGTACCTGTGTGCGCGACTTTTTTTTATTATTTTTTATTTATTTATAATTTATTTTTTGAATGTTTCTAGAACTGAAATGAAACGCCGATGCCCGTTGCAAAAGGTTGAAACGACGGCTGAACGCGGACGGAAAGGTCGTCCGAAAGGTCAAAACTCATCAAATGCGCTGCTGTAAATGCTTCCGCGCCTTGCAACAAATAGAGCAAAGAAGTTACAAAAATGGCTTGTTGATATGCCAAATAATTTGCATCTCGAACAGCTTTGACGCGCTGCGGGTCAGCCGTCGGAAACTCGTTGGGCAAGCCGTTCACCGAGTTGTAATACGCCGTTTTGTAGCGTTGCCACGTATTATAATTTTTCGCCACCAAATAGATGCCCGTTCCCATGCCGCCCCACACGATGGGCGTTTTGAGCCATGCCCATTTTCGATTATAAATTTGCCCGCCGCCAGGAATGATTGCCCATTTGAACGCCGTTGAAGGTTTAGGAACCCATTTTTTAGCATGCAAACTCGAATCCGCGCCTATTTTTGCCGCCGATACTGGGGGGGGAGCTTTTGCGGTGTCTGTTTCCACTTTTTGTCCAAAAACGGAAGCCGAAAAC
>JBJOPA010000347.1:0-11205 GCA_046051005.1 Bacteroidota bacterium | reverse complement strand
AAAATAGTAACTTTTTTATACGGAATAATATATTTCAATGTAAGTGTGATTGATACAACATGTTCATCGTTCAAACAGTCATAAATATCATATAATCTTAAACCAAAAAAAAAGTTTAAATTCTCTATATACGCAACTAATTTTTCTTCCAAAAACAGCAAAAAATCTGGTGTATCGTCATCTGTACCAGTAATTTTATATTTTAACATTAAAAATTATTGTTTAAGAATAATAAAACCTATTTTCATTTATACTTGAACGCTAAAATACGCCCCTATTATTTAAATATAAGTCAATAAAAGCAAGTTAACTTTCTACTCATTGATAAAAATGACTTGTACAGACGCAATGTATCCTTGTACGCACGTACGAACTGCAAAAATAACATTTTTCATAATACAAAACGGCTTTTATACTGGGGGGGGCATACTTTTCAAGATTTTCAATCCATGACAAAACGGTAAAGCCTTGCGTGTGCATACGCAAGGCTTTACTGTTTTGTGGATTGATATTTTATTATTTCGGACTTCCGCCGCGCAATGACTTCTGATATTCCTCGACCAAACCTTTATAATATGGTCTCAAACTCGGCGAAACGGTGCGATATAATTCCGTTTCTGCCTGTCTTTTCTTCAAATATTCCTGCAAATTAGGCGGCAACGCATTTTGTTGTTGTTGCTTTACGGTTTCGGCTTTTCTTTGCTCATCTTCGCCGCGTTCTCTTTCGGCTTTTTCGTTTTCGAGCAAGCGCGTGAGAATGTCTTCGTTGCGGCGAATGGTTTGCTCCGTGAGTTGCTTGTTGACGAGTTCGGTTTCCGTTTTGTCCATACCGTCAATCATTTCTTGCAACCCTTTGTCGCCTTTGCCTTTTTGCTGCAATTCTTTTTGTTTTTGGCGCAACGCATTTCTCAAAGCGGCTTGTTTTGCCGCCATTTTTGCAAATTCTTGACTGTTGCCACTTCCTTTTCCGTTTTTCATGCGGTCTCTCATTTCTTTGAGTCCGTCGTTGACCGATTTTTGCCCTTCGCCCATTTTATCGCTTGGCTTGGCTCCACTTCCAGGTTTTGGCGCACCTTTTCCAGGATTTTTACAGTTAGAACTACCCGGTTTTTTATTCGCCATCTGCTGTTGCATCTGATTCATGGACTCCGCGAGCATGAGCGCGAGGTCGTTCACATTTTTCATGGTGCGTTGCTGATGGTCTGCGCCTTCAAATTTTCTTCTGTCTTCCAACAATTTGAGTGCAAGTCGCATTTCTTCTTTCACATCGGTCACTTTTTCGGTCACGAAGGTCTGAATGGCGGCTTGTCGCTTGCTGAGTGCCTGCAACGAGTCTTCAATCATCGAAAAATCGTCTCTCAACTTTTTTTGTTGTTGCACCATTTTGACCCAACGGGGCGTATTTTCCACCGTTTTGCCCGTTTCGGCAATCAATCCTTCTTGGTCGAACGACAAATTGACCAAATTTTCTAACAATTGGCGCATTGCCTTCAAGTCTTCTTCTTCTTGCTCTTGTTGTTGTTGCGCCTGCTTTTGCTTGGTTTTGTTTGCCATATTTTTCATTTTATTGGCAGCAGACTTTTGTTTTTTAGCCGCTTTTGCGTTGTCTTCTTGTTCCAACGCATCTTCGGATTCCTTCATTTCCTGTTCTGTTTCCTGTTCTTCCTGCTTTGTATCGGGCGTGTCTTGCGGACGCGCCAATTTTTTATTTTTTTCTTCTGTACTTTTCTTTTTTTCTTTCCATTCTTTGAATTGTTTTTTCAAATCCTGTTGTTTTTGTTTTGCATCGGATTTATTGTCCTTTTTTTCTTCTGTTTCTTTCGATAATTGCTCTTCTTGTTTCGCCATTTCTTCGAGTTTTTCCAGATTTTGCTGCATTTCCGTTTCTACTTCGAGTTGTTTGAACATTTCCTCCATTTTGTCGAGGTCTTTTTTCATCTCTTCGTTAGAAAGCTGCATTTGCTCCATCTTGTCGAGTGCTTGGTCTTTGTTCAATTGCTGCAACATTTCTTCAATTTGTTTCAACAACTCTTTCATCTCTGGATTTTGGAGTTCTTCAAACATTTTTTGCAATTGTTCTTCTTTTTTCAAAATTTCTTCGGTTTTTTCTGCTTCGCGACCGAGTTCTTTTTGTTGCTCTTTGTTTTCTTCAAAATTTTGTTTGGCTTCTTTGATTTGCTTTTGCAACTCTTGTTCTCTTTTTACGAGTTTCTCCGCCTCTTTTTTCGTATTGAAATCAACGTCTTTTTGTTGCAACAATTTTTCTCTCAATTTTTGGACATCTTGTTGAATCTTTTTGGATTCTTCGATGGCTTTTTTGAGGTCAGATTTAATTTCTTCGTTATTTTTCGCAATTTGCTTATCCACTTGTGCTTCGGTCGGTTTGGCGAAGACAAAAGTTTGCGTTTTAGCCGATTTTGAACCATGCACCGCATCGTTGTCAAAAGCCTCGAAGTAATACGTCACTTCGTCGCCCGCTTGCAAATTTAATTTATCTAAGAAAAACGTATATTGATATTGCACTTGTTTTGCAGCAGGTGCGGGAAGTGGTTCGCTGGCGGCGGCTTCTTGCGCACCCGACTTTCTTTTGATTTGATAGTTGAAAGTCAATTTTTGCAATCCATAATCATCGCCCGCGTCGCCCGCGAAGAACAGACGATTGGTTATTTTTTTAGTAGAATCGTCAAATTTTTCTACGGAAATCGTTGGATATAAATCAGGCAAAACGGTCATCGAATACGCCACCGAATCAGGTTTTTGAATCACTTGATTGGCATAAAACACTTTGTAAACCGCATCATTTTGTGCTTTTGTAGAGAAATAGAACCGATTTTCGCCTTGTCGCGCAATGGTTTGAGGCGTGTTATTGGCAAATGCCATTTTCATTTCGTCGGTATTTTGGGCATTGAACAACCACGTAATCACCGTGCCTTGCGGAATCACCAAATCGCCCACACTTTGCAGCGTTTCGTCGGGTCTTCCCGTGTAATCGGGGTAATTCAGCTGCACTTCAAAGCCAGCGAGGTTCATTTTTTTCAAAACTTCGAGTTTATACTGGGGGGTAGCAATGCTGCCCGCAAAAACCTTGAACGGAAGGTCTTGTTGCACATTCGAGAAGTGATAGCCAAAAGTGGTCGCATCAATTTTGGTCATGCGATAGTCATAACCGTTTATATTCAAAAAAACGTCATTTGGCAAAACGGTTCCATCAACTTTGACCTGTAAATCAAAATCTTGAAACTGAACGACTTTCAACGTGTTTTTATCCAAAGAAAAATGGAAAGGCGCGGCGCGTTCAAACTCTTGATTGTAATTAAACAACCGATGAAAACCATCTTTGATGAGCGACGGCGCAGCCAACAACATAAACATCAGCAAAGCCAAAGGCGGCAATGCGTAGCGCAAGTATTTTTTGTTTTGATATAAATTAATTGCCGATTGAAACGGAACGGGTTTGATGTCTTCCGATTTTTGTTGAATGCTTGCCATGATGAGGTCGCGACTCGCCACGTCGTGTTCGACTTGACGGCGCAATTGCAAGACATTGAGCAATTTATCTTTCACCGCAGGGAAATGGTCGCCCACAATTTGAGCGGCTTGGTCGTGCGAAATGGTTTTGCCGAGTCGAAAATAATGCAACACGGGCGCAACAATCCAACCGAAAAAGCTCACGCCCGACACGCCCACAAACGACCAAAACAACATTTTGCGAACGCCCGTCGGGAAATAGAACAAGTTTTCTGCAAAATTGAGTCCCAGAAACAATGCCAACGTCAGCCCGATGAAATACAAACCACCGCGCAACGTTTGGTTGACGTAATATTTCCGAATAAACGCATCGAGTTTTTCGATGAGTAATTGATAATTATTTTTAAAGTTTTCCATCGTTCAAAACGAATTTTATCCTTGATTTTCTATTTTTTTTCTATAAAAAAGGCAATTAAAATACAAATATACCACTTTTTTAAAACGTAAAAACATTTAAAAAGTTGCCCTAAAAAATGTGTACAAAATACCAACAAAATACACGCAAAAATGATGCGAAAAACCAAAAACAGTTGCAGCCGATTTTCAAGTTTTTTCAGAAAAATTAGACTTTTTTTCTTGGATTTTTTTTGAAAATATGCCCCCCCCCAGTATCCAAAGGGTTTTTAAACGATTTTTAAGGGTTTTTAAAAATTAAAATTTTTCAAATCAAACCATTCAATATTCTTTATGAAATCTCTTCCAAATGTTTTTAAAATGGGGAGTCGAAACGTCATAAACTGTTTTTACATATGCTTCATACGTCTCTTCGTCCATTTCCATCAATTGAGCGTTTGTTTTTCCTATCAATGGACTTTTTTGTTCCTTACCAGAACAGGGAAAAATATCCGCTTTGACAATCGTATCCCTCACGTAATATAAATTACAAACTAAGTCGTAAAACGGAGACCAACCATTATAAAATGGTGAACGCCTACCAGCAGACGAAGCCCATTTTTCCACATGTGTAAAACGCATAAACCCGATAACCAAAGTATCTTTTCGTTGTTTTTTAGTCACCATTCCCATAGAATCTAATATTAAACTAAGTGTATTATTGTTCGTTAATTGGCATCTCGAATAATGAATTTTATACGACAAATAATTCAACGTATCAAATTCATTACACCAATCATCTTTGCGGACAAACGCGGGGCAATCTTGATTGTCTCCATCAAATTGGCAATTTTCCAACAAAATGAGCATCAAAAACAGAATAATTATTTTTCTTTTATTCATAATCCAAATAAAATTTTTCAAATTTATAGTTCAAAAAAAATGTATTCAGTCACCGCCGTCATACTGAATTGCGACTACGACCACCCTATTTTCATCTTGTAAAGATATGGTTCGATAACGTGTATGTTTCATTTTTGAGCAACGTGATGTCACCCATAACGTCTGATTCGGGCGAATATTTCTCAACTCATTGTTACTGGCAGGATAACATTCTCCCGCATGGCACTTTTGTATAACATGAAGCGTATCGGCAGTCGAATTGTGAACTGGAAATGAATAGTTAAAAGATTGATATTTTTCAAGACAACCTAAATATTTTATCTTACGTTCTTTGAAAAAAAAGCCAGTTGCTTCCAAGAAAATGGTATCATTGGACACAATTGTAGTATCTGTCATTTGTATATTTGATTGCAAAACAACTGAACTACTTTTGATTTCGAGTCGCGTATAAAATATTTTCCAGCAAAAAATATTCAAAAAAATAGCACATTGAATCATCATTTTAAAAAAAAATTGAACGTATTTAAACCAAATTATTTTTGGAGATACAGGGAAGAAAAATATGCCCCCCCCAGTATCCAAAGGGTTTTAGGCTTAAAAAAAATGTGCTGTAAGGGATTTTTCTCACAGCACATTTTTTTTTCAGTATTTCAGAAAATATAGTTCTTAATACAAACGAAAACCCAACTGTAAACCGATGTAGCGATTGTTGCGCGGCAAAATAGGTTCGTAAGGAGACCCAACGGTACATTCAACAAACCGTCTGTGCTTTACCAACCCTAATTCTGATTGCAAACTCAATCGAAAACGCGACGAAAGCGGTAAATTTGCTTGAAAATTCAAACCGCCATCGTAAAGTCTATCGCTATTCCGCAACCATTGATAATCTTGACTCAATGGATTCAATTGAGCGGCATACAAACCGCCGCCCAGTCGCAATCCATTTTTCAATTCATAGGACAATTGAATCGGCAATTGCACATAACTAAACTCTTGCGAACTTACGTGCGCAGGATAAAAATTGCGCGATACGAAGTTCAGACCAGAAGAAAGATACCATTTTGCATCAATTCGATGTTCTACAAAAACGTTTACACTCCAATTTCGTTGTTCCGAACGCTTAAACTCTGAAAAATTCACAGCGTCTGGACGGACACCAAAACCCAAACCGATGCCCAAAGTCGTCCGCTTTTGCGCCCAACTGCTCGCGCTCGCGAAGGCTATCAATCCTACAATAATTATTGTTTTTTTCATAAATATAAATATAAATATAAATATGTAAGTGAGAAAAATTATTAATTTACAAAAGTAATGGTTTTACGAAAAATATGCGTATTTTTTTTTGTTAAAATGCTATTTTTTTTGCTTCACTTTTCATAAAAAAACGCCCCCCCCAGTATCCAAACCCTTTTCATCGCTTTTCGGGCATGGTGTCTGTCCAATTGATGCCATTTCTTTTGTCGAAAAAGAAAATTTGATGCACATTGGGGTCGGAGGGCAGATACCGCACCCGATACGTTTTGCCGATGCAGGAACTGTCATTCTCGCAATTAGGAAAACTACCAAATACACTTCCATAAAAAAGGAAATCTTCTGTACGAAAGTAATAAAAGACATTATTCGTAGCACTCCGAGCAGATGTCTTATTATAACGATAAATTACCCCTCTTGTATCAACACCTTGATACAATAACCTTTGGTCGTGTATTGGTTCGTCATAATTTTTTCTTACCGGGGGTTGAAATGGGAAAAAAAAGAATAACCCAGTCACTAAAATCATAAGAGTCACCCAAAAAATATTTTCTTTAGTACTTTTTTTCATAAATATACATTTCTTATTTTAAAATAGACATTGAGGAGAGGGAAAAAACGCCCCCCCCAGTATCCAAGCCCTTTTCATCGCTTTTCGGGTATGGTGTCTGTCCAATTGATGCCATTTCTTTTGTCGAAAAAGAAAATTTGATGCACATTGGGGTTAGAGGGCAAATAACGCACACGATGTGTTCTACCTACGCACAAACTATCGTTTTCGCAATTTGGAATATTACCACTGGTGGAACCATAAAATAAAAAATCATTTGCTCGATAATAATAAAAAATATTGAGACGACCAGGACTTCTTCCAGAAAATCGCTCATAACGATAAATAGTTGCGGTTGTATTCACACCATTCAACAGCCTATCTTCCACTTCTTCATCATATCGATGGATGTAAAGGTTTAAGGCGTAAATCCCAACGAATACCATAAATGAATATACTAAATAACGATACATATCGTCTTTTCTTTCTTCTTTACTTTTCATATTTTTTTTATTTCCTAAAATGGGCGTTTTGGGAGAGAAAGATGCCCCCCCCCAGTATCCACAAGTTTAAGGGTAATTTTTTATCATTAAATAAATAATTTTTGTAGATAAACTATTCTGAATATCCGTTATCATCACTTGAAATGGCGTGTATCTTATTCGACTTGGTGGCTCTATGATTACTACAATATTCCCTATTTTATCTGGACCTAAATTGAAATCAGCATATATATACCTTATTTGGCCACCTGCACCATCGCCTCTAATATGGAGATTTACAGTTTTATTAGTTAAATTTCGTACTGGAATTACGATAATACGCCGTGTAGATAGCTGCTTTGCATCACAATAAAAATACTCGTCTTTTAAATGCGATAACGTATCTACGTCACGGATTAAAACGGTATCTGAAATTGCAATCGTATCTGACAAAGGCTTTGAATGAATCTCTTGCGCAGAAAGATTAGCAGAAAGAAGAATGCAGAGAAATACTAATTTTATTTTTTTCATATCAACTCTTTCTAAAATATTAGATCCGCCGCAAGAACGCTATTTTATAGGTTGGTCTAAATAAATTCTATAAAAAATTGCCTCTACGGGTTCGTCACGTACATATTTGACCAAATATTTTTTCCCGACATAACGATTTTGTTGATAATCGTTCCAAATCGGACTGTCTTTTTCTATTGGCACATAACCTGTTCGCAAACCAGTTATAGAAGGATAAGTGTATTGTATATGCTTTTTCTTATAAAGTATCGTATCGCCAAGCAAAGTACCAACAGAGTGATATATTTTACTCTCACCTCCAAATGTAAGTCCCAACACAATTTTTATATTTTCAAATTTCTTTCCCACTACTTTTGCAGCGTGGCAAGAATCTATGTGTAAGGTCAGTAATTTTTTCCTTTTAATTCCGTCAATGTCAATTGTTGAAATTGGATTAAAGGTGAGGTCAATCACTTCCAAACTTTCTTTTGACAATAGCCAACGAGGAATCGTAGTGATATTGTTATCCTTCAAATGCAACGCCCCCAATTCTGGTAATTTCAATATTTCTTTGGGTATCACCTTGAATTGTGGCGTATGGGTTACATATATCTCACGCAACGACGGTATTAAGCCTATCGTTGCCCACGTTTGCTTCATATTCCATTCAGGTTTATTACCAACGTATAAACGCATTAAGTATTTACAACATTTAATTTCCTTCGGAAGCATACGAAAAGAATCAAAATCATTAAAATTAATTGCACGAATATAATATGTTTCAGGTTTCCGACTGCGCAAATTAAAATGTTTATACATAGCTGACAGAAACTCCGTTGTATCTGCATACCGATAAGCACTACCACTTTTTGGGTTTACAGAAGTGTTAGAAGAACAATTTTCAGACAACACCACTGCAAAAACAATGCTGATAATTATTACAATTTTTTTCATCATTTTTCATTCTCTTTTAATGTTGAATACAAATCTTTTGTAAAATCTTCATAGGAAATTTGGAAACAATGTAATGTTCGACCAATCTATAATTGCCACAATCGTATAATTATTTTGAAATGGACACTTGGGGGAGGAAAAGATACCCCCCCCAATATCCATGCGTGAAAAAGGAAAATGTAAAGTTTTTTTTTGCTAATATCTAATAATATAGCCATGACTTCGTAAAATTGTATATTTTTCTTTACAATTATTTATGGTTGTATCGTGTTGATAGCAATGTCCACGATAATAGCCTCCTTCTGATACAGAACGAGGGTTTTTGATGTGAATATACAATTCATGTTCTCTAAAGTTAGGAATTTTTTCATATTCTTCTCTCGGAATGCTATCTTTATCAGCACTTAAAGTTTTACTATTTCTTTCAAACAAACTTGCATCAATAACGCTAAAAAAATTAATGCTATTCACAAGGTTTGATTCAGAAATCCAAAAATCTACTTGTAAGGTATCTTTTCCACATAATTTACGGAAATCGGAAGGAAAACAGAACTGATTATATCCTCCACGAATACACCCATGACAATTTTTAGCATATTGCAACGCATAATTGTCAGTTAGAATAATTATATTTTCAGGAATAGTATCTCGTCCAATGTCTGCCAAGTACCACAGTGCGCCATTTACATAGTTAAGACCTTCTACAAGTCTACTGCCGGGATAAAAACAGAAATTCCAATTTTTTATATAAATAATTGATGTATCCGTTATATTTTCATTGGTATACTTGATATTGATGTGCAAATAGGTCGTTGTATCGCCCTCGATTTTGGCGAGTTCTTTAATGACTGTAAAACGAGGTGCCATTTTAGCCGTCTCTGTAACCTTTGATTTTTCTTTGCCCAACATCAGTATTGGACTGGATAGAAGCATCAATATAATAATATTTTTCATTATTTATCTATTTAATAAGCTCCATTTTCTATTGATACTTGCGTCCAACACGCTGCCCAAGCTGTCGAACAAACCCAATGTGTCGGTGATGTTCGCACCCTCTTTTGCCCAATCTATAACTGCCATAATCGTTTAATTATTTTTGAAATGGACACTTGGGGGAGGAAAAGATGCCCCCCCCCAGTATCCACAAGGTTATTGAATGATTTTTAAGGTTTTAAAATTTGCGTGACGGGTGGTTCGCAACAATCGCCAAACACTTTTTTATACAACTCCGCCTTTTTGTATGGCTCGTCCATGCCTGCGATGACTTCCATGCGTTGCAACAACTCCAAATTTTCCAACACTTTGCGCGTTGCCTCCGCATCTTGCATCTTCGTATTGAAACAATCCAAAGCCTCGCCTTGTCCCAAAAATGAATCCACCACAACGCATCTTTCTTAACCTTGTAAATCAACCCAATATTGAAAGCAAATATTTAATAACGAATATTATTCAAAAATAAGACATATGCTCGCGTCATATTGATTTCCTTGAAAAATAATAATATATAATTTTCGGAATTCAGATTTACCTTTGACATCAACATTTCCCTTTCTGCACTCATATCAGTTTTTAGTTGTAACCATTGCCGATGTGTTTTTAAAATTGCTTGTTTAAATTCCATTTGTAACGTATCTCTTTTTCGTTCATAAAGACGACGAAATAACGTATCTGCAAGCGCATTCCATGTATCTAATGATTTCACAGCACATTTTTCACACATTGATAAATCTGTTTTTTTCCGACTTATACAATCTTCATAGTATTTATCAATTTTGTAAATACTGCTATCTTGTTTTTCATATAAGCGCGCAACTTCTACCATTTCCAATACCCACATAAAACGCTTATCGTTTTTTTCAAATGGTTTAAATTGTGCGGTAGGCTGTTGCGCAAATACATGTGTAGCAAACAGAAGTATTACTAAAATACATTTACTTTTTCTCATATTGTCTAAATATTAGATAGTTATTTAATGAAGAACGAGCAATAGCTTCTGCAAACATTGCTTTTGGGATATCAATAAACCACATATTAGATTTAGAAGGGGCTAATCTATTTGTTTTATCATTGATAGTTGCATAGACATTGAGTTGCCAAAGCATTTCTGCCGCATTTCTAAAATCTTCAAAATCTTGATTTACACGTACAACTAGTGAATCTGCAAAGTGCTGATTCGCATTAAAATTTAAAGAGTCTTCTAGCAAACTTCGCGTTCCTAATATGCTAGCGATTCTTAAAGAATCCCATTGTTCCGTTTCCCAATTTAATGCGGTCATATCCATATCAAATTCTCCTTTCCTGTAATCCATCAAAGTCCTCCAATTAAAAATCAAGGTTTCACGGAGCTGTAATGGAGGTGACTTTGTATGCAAGTGATACGCAGAATAAGCTTTTTCAATTTTCACTTCTTTCAGGTGCTGACCAGATAAAGTGACAGCAGTAAGAAACAAATAAAAAAATAGCACTTTTTTAAATTTCATAGTACTTTTTATTTAAAATTTTAAAATTTTTTATTCATTAATTTTCATTACACGATTGAGACATCGTTTTCTATCAAAAAATCAATATAAGCTTTTTGAAGCGCAGTTCTCCTATCTAAATTTAATGATTTCCCTCTAACCACCATTATTTCAGTATCTGTTATTTTTACTTTTTCATCTTTCTTCATTATCGTTGTAGTCTTCACGATATCTG
>JBJOPA010000346.1:0-17739 GCA_046051005.1 Bacteroidota bacterium | reverse complement strand
AATGCCCCCCCCCAGAAAATACCCCCTCAATCCCCCCGAAGGGAGGAGGAAGATGGCGTTTTTTATGCCATAAAACGTCGCCAACCCGCGTAGGCGACCGCGAGAAAGACCGCAAAAATAGCCAATAATTGGAAAAAATTCATCGAAACAAAAATGATGATGTGTGTGCGGTCGAGAAACCACATAAACGCCATCGTCACGCCCAACATCAGCATCAAGCCCGACAACTTGCCAAAACCCGGAATGTCTTGATAATTCACGCTTCGGCGAATGACCAACAACGTAGCAATCATGGAAAAAATAGGCAAAATTTGAGCAAATAAATCGCTCTGAAAAACGTCGCGCCGTTGAAATAAAAACAAATACGCATTCAACATAAACGCAAAAATGCCGGGAATACAAGCCAAAAAAACCAACGCCGAATAACCAAATTTCCAAGGCGACAAATGCGCCGCGCCCGACGAAACCCAACCAAAAACCAACGCCAAAACAGGCATTGCGCAAAAAAACACCAACGGATAGCGCGGATTTGCGCCAACAATGTCTAAAACATCTTGTAAAGTCATCGAAAAAAAAGAAAAATTTTTAGGGCAGTGAAAAAGATTTTATTTAATATTTTCTCAAAAAATAGTCAAAAAATTAGGCGAAATTAAAAATAGATTCAAAGTTAAGTTATTTTTGATAAACCATTTGCAAACTTCTACACATTTTTTTATTTTTAAAATGTTTTAAGTCCCATTTTTTTTCGCATCAAAAAGATTTTTTCTCGTAATTTTGCCTTTGTTTTTTATACCAATTTTTAATTATCAAATCAAATTTTTGACAGCAACAGTTGTCAAAGCAATTTTCTATTTTTTATATGAAACATTTTACCTCCGCAAAAGACGTTGAAAATGTACCCATTTTCGTTGAAAAAGCCTTACGATTGAAGGAAAAATATGCAAAAAATCCTTCAAAAATTGCTACATTAGGGCAACACAAAACACTGGGACTCGTGTTTTTCAATCCTTCCTTGCGCACGCGCATGAGCAGCGAAAAAGCCGCTTACAATTTGGGAATGACCTGTATTTCGCTCGATGCCGACCGAAGTTGGCAACTCGAATTTGAAGATGGCACCCAAATGAACGGCGACAAACCCGAACACATCAAAGAAGCAGCGCGGGTGATGAGCCAATATTGCGACGTGTTGGGCGTGCGCAGTTTTGCCTCGCTGACCAACAAAACACTTGATTATCAAGACTTTGTGATTGAAAAATTTAAACAATATGCCACCGTTCCCGTCATTTCGCTCGAAGGAGCCATTTTGCACCCGCTCCAAAGCCTCGCCGATGCCATGACGATTGAAGAAATTAGAGCAAAAGAAAATATAAAACACCGTCCAAAAGTCGTACTCACGTGGGCTCCGCATCCAAAAGCGTTGCCGCAGGCAGTTCCAAATTCATTTTTGGAATGGTTGCAACACACCGACGTGGATTTGGTGATGACGCACCCCGACGGCTACGCGCTCGACCCTCGATATACTGGGGGGGTGCGTTTTGAAGCCGACCAACGCGCCGCTTTGCGCGATGCCGATTTTGTCTATGCCAAAAACTGGTCGAGTTATGAGGATTATGGAAAAGTCTTGTCACAAAATTTGGATTGGACGATTGACGAAGCCAAAATGTTGCTCACTCGAAACGGAAAATTTATGCATTGTCTGCCCGTCAGACGAAACCAAATTGCAACAGATGGCGTATTAGATGGCAAAAATTCGGTGGTGATTCAACAAGCCAACAACCGAACTTTTGCCGCCATGACTGTTTTGAAAACGTTGCTAAAAACTTGATTTTAGCCAAAATATACTGGGGGGGAGGCATTTTTAGGCGTTTTTAGAAATATAAACGCCTAAACATGTTGGAATTTTAAAAAAGTGCTTAACTTGCATTCTGTTTTAACGTTTTAATTATTTGTTATTAAACCTAAATCATTTTTATTTATAATTTAAAACTTAAAAGTGATTTCAAAAAAAGTAAAATTATGGCATTACCTACCAAATACGAAGCCCTCGTGAGAACCCACGAAAAAGCGGCAGGCGCGCTCAAACAAGCAAGCGCAAAGAAAAAAATGGCTAAAAAAATGCTGAAAGAGCAAAAAAAAATCGTTAGCAAAAATGATTTGATTGCTTTGGAATTGTCATTGGAAAAAGCTGCTGTAAAGAAAAAAATTGCTAAAATTGCTTTGAAAATTGCTAAAACACAGCTCCAAAATTGGGAAAAAGACCAAGAAAAAATTGGGAAAAAAGCAGAAAAAGTAAAGAAAACAAACGCTCCAAAACCTGAAAAAGCGGCAAAAAAATTGGACATCGTGACGGCAGAAAAAGCAAACGCCGAAGCAGAAACCGAAAAAGTCAGCAAAACGGTTCCAAGAGTTCAAAAAGTCAAACCTGTTCCGCAAGTTGAAATTGTTGAAGTAGCCGCGCCAAAAGAACGAAAAAAACGTGGACCAAACGTTTCAAAAAGCCAAAAAGCCGCGCCAAAAGATGGCGACGACCTTACCTTAATCGAAGGAATTGGGGCAAAAACTGCCGCCACCTTGATAGAAAATGGCATCAGCACGTTTGCATTGTTGGCAACACAAGACCCCATGCGCTTGAAAACTACCCTTTTCGCAGGCAGAACAAACAACCTCGTGCGTCCAAATGCCGCATGGATTGAGCAAGCTGAACTCGCCGCCGCAGGCAATTTTGAAGCACTCGAAACCCTAAAAGCTACCTTGAAAAAAGGAAAAGCATAAGTTTTTCGTCCATAAATTCATAAAAAAAAGTCCAATTATCGTGTGATAATTGGACTTTTTTTATGATTTTATTATGTTTTTTTTTATTTATCTCTTCAACACATTAACGCAAATTTGCATCAATAAAACCACACAAACGGTCAAGCGATTTTTGTAATACGATGCCCATTCCGTTGGTCGAATAGCCGCCATCTTCGCGCACTTCGACGGGAAACAATTCGCGTGTTTCGGTCGAATTTCGGAGCGTTCTGCCGCTTCGGAGGTCATCAATGCTGACAATCAAGACCATAATGGCATTGGCGCGCACGGTTTTTGATTTTTCGAGTTCATTTTGTGGTTCGGCTGTCGTTGCGCCTGCGTTGGGTGTTTTTTGAGAAAAAACTTGCGGCACGACCACCCGTTGCGTCACGTCAAACTCCTCGACGCGAACGCGAACGGTGACGACATTGTTGTTCGATTTTCGGAAAAATGCGTCGCTGTCTCGCGTGCGTACCCACGCGCTGGGGTAAGATTTGGCAAGATGCTGCTGAAACGTGCGTTCCAAACCCAAACCCTGATGTTTGTCTGACCGAACGTCGAACAAAATCACGTCCATTTTGTCGCCTTTCAGAAAATTGCGGCGCGGCGTTGCCACCGTATTGAAGCCGCTTGCCGAAGTGGTGACCGAATTGCGACCACAATTTTGGAATAAAACGGCACTCAACAAACAGATGGCAAATATTTTTTTACGGCTTTGTGTCAATGATTTCGAGAATGGTTGGAAAAATGGTTGCAGCAAATTCATAGCCCCTGTTTTTTTTTATATTATTTTCAAAATAAAAATACTTCTTGCAAAAGAACGTAAAAATTGGCATTTCGTCACTTAAAAAATGCTTTTTCACGCCATTTTTAAAATAATTTTAACTTTTTAAAGCAAAAATACCTAAAAAAAATACGTTTCCTCCTCCCTTCGGGGGGATTGAGGGGGGAAATACTGGGGGGTGGCATTTTTCCGCGAAAAACATCAATTCACACCATATTATATGTATCAAAAATCCACAGAAAAAAATTGAAAAAAAATAAAAAATCTTGTCCGATTTTAAAAACCTCATTCGACATCATCGTGAGTTTTGAAAAGAAACAATTTTAAGCATTCGTTTCTGAAAAATAATCGGACAAAAAAAAATTGAAAAAAAATAAAAAATCTTGTCCGATTTTAAAAACCTCATTCGACATCATAATGAGTTTTAAAAAGAAACAATTTTAAGTATTCGTTTCTGAAAAATAATCGGACAAAAAATAATTTTAAAAAAAAATAAAAAATCTTGTCCGATTTTAAAAACCTCATTCGACATCATAATGAGTTTTGAAAAGAAAAAATTTAATCATTATTTTTTAACAAAAAAAAAGTTTTTGAAAATGGAAAAGTACATGTTGGTATTTCACAATGTTCCTATGGTAGAGGAATTTTATGCAACAATGTCGCCCGAAGACATGCAAGCAGAATTGGCAAAATGGGGCGCATGGATTGGCGGAATCGCCGCGCAAGGCAAATTTATCGCTTCCGACGCGCTCGACCCAAATGGCAAAACCGTAAAAGGCAACAAAAAAGTAGTCACCGACGGTCCATTTACGGAAGGAAAAGAATTGGTGAGCGGCTACTTGATTTTACAGGCGGAAAACATAGACGAAGCCGTTGAATTGTCTTACGGTTGCCCAATTTACAACCACGACGGAACCGTTGAAATTCGGAAAATCCAAATTTATTAATTGTTCATTTCTAAAAAAATCGGACAAGAAAAAAAAATAAAAAAAATAAAAAAAAATAAAAAATCTTGTCCGATTTTTTAAATCTCATTCGACATCATTGTGTTCTTCATAAAAAAAAGTTTTTATCATCATTTTTTAACAAAATTAAAAAGAAAGTAAAATGAATAAGAAAAAGATTTTTTCAGCAGTTGGAATTGCATTTGTAGCATTCATCGGATTTGGTTTTTACAAATCTAGCGATTTAAAATCGCTTCAAATCGTGAAACAAGTAACCATCAAAGGTTCAAAACAAGAAGTTTTTGACATGGTGAAATATTTGAATAATTTTCCAAAATGGTCGCCTTTTTTGGCGCAAGACCCCACTCAAAAATATGAGGTGAAAGGCACAGACGGTGCGGTGGGCGCGCAATATCATTGGAACGGCAACAACGGTTCGGACATTGGTTTTCAAGAAATTGTGAAAATTGACGAACAAAATTTCATCGGCACAAAGTGCGATATTCAAAAACCGTTTGTGGCAAAACCAACTTTTGACTATTATTTTGTCGAAACGGCGAACGGAATTGAAGTAAAACAAGATTTTAGACTGCAATCTGAATCCGTTGATGCGTTTTTTATGTGGCTTTTTGGTGCAAAAAGCGATATGGAAAAAACCAATCAGCAAGGTTTGGATTTGTTGAAAAAAGCAGTCGAAAACAAAAAATAGGTTTCAAAACGAAATTATTTGTAAAAAATGCCCCCCCCCAGTATATTTCAATAATTTGATATAAAAAATAAAAATTTTAATAACAACCAAAATAAAAATTTAAAAAAATGGATAAGAATGTATCAACCATGATAGAAAACCTCAAAGAAAAAACGGGTTATTCTCTTAACGAATGGAAAGTTTTAGTTTCCAACCAAAGTTTGTCAAAACATGGCGAAATTGTAAAATTTTTGAAAGAAACGCACCACGTCACGCACGGATATGCGAGCGAAATTGCCCTAAAAGTGTTGGGTTCTGATGCGGATTCTACGCAAAATACGGACGAATTGATTGTCAGCCAATACAAAGGAAAAGAACATTTGAAAGCGTATTACGACAAATTGATGGCTGCCATTGCGCAATTTGAAGGCGATTTTGAAGTTGCGCCCAAGAAAACCTACGTCAGTTTGAAACGGAAAAAACAATTTATCATTTTAAATCCCGCATCAAAAACGAGGTTTGAAATTGGTTTCAACCTAAAAGGCGTAGTGCCGCAAGGCAGATTAGAAGCCGAAAAACCAAACGGCATTTGTTCTCATAAAATCAACCTTTCTGACGTAAATGAAATTGACGAAGAAGTGATGGGTTGGATTAGAATGGCGTTCAAAAATGCGGGATAAAGCGTTTTTTCTTGAATTGAAATTCAATTGGTCTATTTTTTTTGAAAAAAAATTTGGGAAACGAAAAATATTTCAAAAAAATAATCATTTTTGTTCCATAATTTATTGAAACCTCATTTCGACCTCAATCTGTATTTTAGAAAAAAATCATTTGAAGTCATCATTTTTTAACAACAAAACAATTTTTCAAGATGGAAAAGTACATGTTAGTATTTCACAGCACGCCTTTGGCAGATGAAGTTTATGCCATGATGTCACCCGAAGACATGCAAACGGAATTGGCAAAATGGGGCGCATGGATTGGCGGCATCGCCGAACAAGGCAAATTCATTGCTTCCGACGCGCTCGACAACAACGGAAAAACCGTGAAAGGTTCTAAAAAAGTAGTCACCGACGGTCCGTTTACGGAAGGCAAAGAATTGGTGAGCGGCTATTTGATTTTACAAGCCGACAGCATTGACGAAGCCGTTGAATTGTCTTACGGTTGCCCGATTTATGACCACGATGGAACTCTGGAAGTTCGGAAAATCCAGGTTTATTAATGGATTTGTCAACAAAAATAGAACAAACAACCGCACATCTTTTTCGACATGAGTCGGGAAAGATGTGCGCTGTTTTGGTCAAACTATTTGGTTTGAATCAAATCCAAATTGCAGAAGACATTGTGCAAGAAACCTTGATAGCGGCTTTTGATGCGTGGAAATTGCAGGGCATTCCAGACAATCCACGCGCTTGGTTGTATCGGGTTGCGAAAAACAAAACGATTGATTTTTTGCGGCGCGAACGCAATTTTAAAGACGTAATTGCGCCAAATATTTCTTTTGAACTCACCCAACACCAAGCAAAAAATGGTTGGTTAGACGATTTTTTCTTGGAAACGGAAATCGAAGATGCCCAATTGCGCATGATGTTTGCCTGTTGTCACCCCGAAATCCCCATCGAACAGCAATTGGCGATAGTGTTGCGGACGTTGTGCGGTTTGAGTGGAAAAGAGATTGCCGCCGCGTTTCTACAAACCGAAGATACGATTGGAAAACGCATTTTTAGGGCAAAAGACAAAATTCGGCAAGCCAAACTTTCGCTCGAAGTGCCGACGGGCGAAGCCCTTGTCCCGCGCATAGATGCGGTGTTGCATGCCATTTATTTGTTGTTCAATGAAGGCTATAAATCCAGTTCAGAAAATGCCGTGATTCGCCGCGATTTGTGCAGCGAAGCCTTGCGTTTGTGCGCGTTATTGGCGCAAAGTAGCGTCGGAAATTTACCCAAAACACATGCACTTTTAGCCTTGATTTGCTTTCAAGCAGCGCGTTTTGATGCGCGTTTGGACAGCGAAGGGCAAATTATTTTGTTAGAAAACCAAGACCGAAGCCTTTGGAAAACCTCGTTGATAAGTTTGGGATATGCCCATTTCAAGCAATCGAATCAGGGTCAAGAAATCAGTCAATACCATTTAGAAGCTGCCATTGCGTCTTATCATTCGGCGGCGAAAAGTTTTGAAACCACTAATTTTCAAGCCATTTTTTACTGTTATGATTTGTTGTTGACCATCAATCCGTCTCCGATTGTGGCGTTCAATCGCGCCATTGCGTTGGGTTATTCAGAAAGCCCCAAAGCGGGCATCGAAGCCCTTTTGAAAATTGATGACCTTTCAGAAAACTACTTGTATCATACCGCATTGGGCGATTTTTATAAGAAAAACAAGCAATCCGAAGCCGCCATAAAAAGTTATGAAACCGCCTTGTCACTCGTCAATTTACCCGCCGAAAAACGAGTTTTAGAGAAAAAAATGGAATTTTAGGGTTTTATACTGGGGGGGAGATTTTTTTTGAGAAAAAATGACCATAAAAACAAAAAAAGGTCTCTTGCGCACGCATGAGACCTTTTTTGTTTTTTTATATCTATCTTTGCATTACGTTTTTTCAACATCAACACTTTTCAAAAAAATATTTAACTCTATGAAAAAAATATTTATCCTCGTTTTATTTTGTTTGTGCAAATTGAGCATGTATGCACAAAAAGTTGCCCGACGTGTAGAAGATATAACACCGAAGACAATTATATTGAATTTAGAAAATCAAAACTTGGAACGCATTCCAGTCAAAGTATTTGAATACACTCAACTAAAAGTTTTAATTTTAAGTAATAATAAAATTACAAAACTTCCTCCGGAAATTAGAAAATTGACGAATTTAAAAAAAATATTTTTGAACGATAATGAACTTACAAACCTGCCCAAAGAAATTGGGGGACTAACAAATTTGATGATTTTGGAGTTATCCAACAACAGAATCAGAAACCTGCCCAAAGAAATTGGGGAACTAACAAATTTGATGATTTTGCAGTTATCTCGCAACAGAATCAGAAACCTGCCCAAAGAAATCAGTAAATTGATGAAATTAAACTCATTACATTTAGGAGGCAATCATTTCAAAAACCTACCCAAAGAAGTTACGAAATTAACAAATTTGACGTATTTAGATTTGAGTTTTACATCCTTCACAAGATTGTCTCCCGAAATTGGAAAGCTAACCAATTTACAGACTTTGTGGTTGGCTAATTGCCAACTCACAAGCCTACCTGCGGAAATTGGAAAATTGACAGATTTAAAAGATTTATGGTTATTCCAAAACGAACTCACCAGTTTGCCATCTGAAATCGGAAATTTAAATAGTTTAAAATCGTTGAGTTTATCAGAAAACAAATTAACCCATTTGCCTGCTGAAATTGGAAATTTGAAAAATTTGAGTATAATAGGCTTAAATAATAACCCAATCCCTGAATCCGAACATCAAAAAATACGCACTACCTTAAAATGTGTCATATTGTGGGAATGATTTTTTTTTACGCTTTGGTCATTTTAAATTTTAAAACAGTTTTCCTAATTCTGTTTCGATGGCGGTTATTGTTTTTTCGAGGTCGTTGTCTTTCTGGTCAATGATGATTTGGGCAGATTCGTAGAAAGATTGCCGTTCGTTCAATTTTTGAAGCACAAAATCAAGCAATGCTGCTTGATTTTTGTGACGAAGCAACGGTCTTTTGTCCAATTCGCTTGTTTGCAGCAACCTTTCGACCAACAAATCGGGCGGCGTTCGGAGATAAATCGTAATGCCCTGTTGATTCATCAACGCCATATTTTCATGGAAACAAGGCGTGCCGCCGCCCGTCGCCAACAAAATTGTTTTAAAATCGTTGATAATTTTTTCGAGCTGTTGCGCTTCCAGCGTTCTAAAAAATGCTTCGCCGTGTGTTTCAAATATTTTTGCAATCGAAAAATGCCCCCCCCCAGTATTTTCGATAAAATGGTCGAGGTCAACAAACGGAATTGCCCATTCTGAAGCCATTGCACGCCCCAAAAAAGATTTGCCCGAACCCATAAAACCTATCAAAAAAATACGTTTCTCCATAAAAATTATCAGAAAAAAAAACAAAAATCGTAGAAAGTCAGTTCGATTTTCTACGATTTTTTTATTGTCACATTGTATTAAAAATTATTATTTATTCGCTCACCAATTCGCCCCAAAGCGTTGCGCTATTGGCATCGGTGATGCGGACGTTGCAATAATCGCCCCATTTCAAACCTTCATTTTTAGAGAAAAGAATGACTTTATTTTGCGAATTTCGTCCACGAAACATTTGGTCAGAGCGTTTTGAATCGCCCTCAATCAAGACGCGGAAGGTTTTTCCGATGTCATTTTTGTTGTGTTTTTCAGAAATTTCGCGTTGCAAAGCCACAATTTCTTCGAGCCGACGTTTTTTGACTTCCATCGGAATGTCATCGGCGTATTTTCGGGCGGCAAGCGTTCCAGGTCTTTCGGAATAGAAAAACATATACGACATCGAGTAATTCGACTGTTTCATCACGTCCAACGTTTCTTGGTGTTCTTCGTCCGTTTCGGTACAAAAACCCGCAATCATGTCGCTCGAAATGGCACAATCTGGCATAATTTCATAGATGCGCGCCACTTTTTGCAAATACCATTCACGGTCGTAGGTTCGATTCATGAGTTTCAACACCCGCGAATTGCCCGATTGAACGGGAAGGTGAATATATTTGCAAATATTTTCATACTTATTCATCGTAAACAACACATCATCGGTGATGTCTTTGGGGTGCGAAGTGGTGAAACGAACGCGCAAATCGGGGTGAATTTCGGCAACTTGTTCCAACAATTGCGAAAAATTGGTATGTTCGGCAGTTTCTGGATTGTCAAATTTATAAGAATCCACATTTTGCCCCAACAAGGTCACTTCTTTATAGCCGCGTTCAAACAAATCGCGTGCTTCGGCAAGAATCGTGTGCGGGTCGCGGCTGCGTTCGCGCCCGCGTGTGAACGGCACAACGCAAAACGAACACATATTATCACAACCGCGCATGATGCTGATGAACGCCGCAATGCCGTTGGTTTCGAGGCGAACGGGCGTAATATCGGCATACGTTTCCTCGCGTGACAACAACACATTGATGGCGCGGTCGCCATCTTCGGCAGTCGAAACGAGTTTTGGCAAATCGCGATAGGCATCGGGTCCGACGACCAAATCAACGAGTTTTTCTTGTTCCAAAAATTTTGCTTTCAAGCGTTCTGCCATACAACCCAACACGCCGATAAGCATGTCAGGACGTTGTTTTTTGAGAACATTGAACGTTTTTAAGCGTTTTCGGACGGTTTCTTCGGCTTTTTCTCGAATCGAACACGTGTTGATGAGAATCAAGTCGGCATGTTCGAGCGCACGAGTGGGCGAAAAACCCGCCTCGGCAAGAATGGAAGCGACGATTTCGGAATCCGAAAAATTCATCTGGCAACCATAGCTTTCGATATAAAACTTCCGTCCGCCCGCCGTTTCATCGGTTTGGGGCAGCGCGAAAACTTCGCCTTGTTTTGATTCGTCAATTTCTTTTTTGATGCCCAAAAGCGTCGGGTTATTATCGTACAACACAGTTTTTAATAATATTTAAATTTTTCTTCCTAAAAATTTTCTAAAAAATACCAAAAATCCAGTCGCAAAGATACGTTTTTTTTATAAATTACTTCAAATTTTCGGTTGGATACTGGGGGGTAGCTATTTTTGAGCCGAAAACGGCATCATTTCAATTCTTCTTTCAAAAATCGTCCCGTGTGGCTTTTCTTGTTTTTTGCCAACGTCTCGGGCGTTCCCGCGTGTACGAGCGTGCCGCCGCGTGCGCCGCCTTCGGGTCCCATGTCAATCAACCAATCCGCCACTTTTATCACGTCCAAATTATGCTCAATCACCACCACCGTATTGCCTTTTTCTACCAAGCGATTCAAAACATGCAATAAATGTTGAATGTCTTCAAAATGCAATCCCGTCGTCGGTTCGTCCAAAATATACATGGTGTTGCCCGTGTCTTTTTTAGAAAGTTCTTCGGCAAGTTTGACGCGCTGTGCTTCGCCGCCGCTCAATGTGGTGGCTTGCTGACCCAACGTAATGTAGCCCAACCCCACTTCATTGAGGGTTTTCATACGACGATAGATGTTCGGAATATTTTTAAAAAACTCAACCGCTTCTTCGACGGTCATATTCAAGACATCGTTAATATTTTTTCCTTTATACAAAATTTCGAGGGTTTCTCGATTATAGCGTCGTCCCAAACAGGTTTCGCAATCCACTTCTACGTCGGGCAAAAAATTCATTTCGATGGTTCTTTTTCCGCCGCCTTCGCAGGTTTCGCAGCGTCCGCCTTTTACGTTAAACGAAAAACGCCCGACTTTGTAACCCCTAATTTTCGCCTCTGGCGTGATGGCAAACAAGTTGCGAATGTCCGAAAAAACGCCCGTGTAAGTCGCTGGATTCGAGCGCGGCGTGCGTCCGATGGGCGATTGGTCAATTTCAATGACTTTGTCGAGGTGTTCCAAACCTTCGTGACTCGTGTAAGGCATCGGTTTTTTGACCGAATTATAGAAAAATTGTCGTAAAATTGGATACAACGTTTCGTTGATGAGCGTAGATTTTCCACTTCCCGAAACGCCCGTCACGCCGACCAACGTTCCCAACGGAATCTCAATATCTACGTTTTTGAGGTTGTGACCCGTCGCGCCTTTTAGCTTAAAAGTCTTTCCATTTCCCTTGCGGCGTTCGGTTGGAATGGCGATTTTTGCGGTTCCCTTCAAATATTTTGCCGTTAGGCTATCCGATTCCAAAAATACTGGGGGGGTGCCTTGCGCGACCACAATGCCGCCATGTTTGCCCGCACCAGGACCCAAATCAATGATAAAATCAGAAGCCAACATGATGTCTTTGTCGTGTTCGACGACGATGACGGTGTTGCCGATTTCGGTCAATTTTTTGAGTGCCTCAATCAATCTTTCGTTGTCGCGTTGGTGCAAACCGATGCTCGGTTCGTCGAGAATATAAGTAATTCCTGTCAATTGAGAACCAATTTGCGTTGCCAATCGAATCCGTTGCGATTCGCCGCCCGACAAGGTTCCCGACTGGCGATTGAGCGTGAGATAATCCAAACCGACATTCAATAAAAATCCCAATCGAAGGCGGATTTCTTTCAACACTTCTTTGGCAATCGTGCGTTGCCGTTCAGAAAGGTTGGGTTCGAGTTCCGAAAACCATTTCGACAAATTTTCGATGTCCATTTGGGCAAGTTCGCCGATATTTTTTTCAAAAATCTTGAAATGTAAACTTTCTTTTTTCAACCGATAGCCCGCACAATCGGGGCATGTGGAAGATTGCATGAACTCTTCGACCCAATTCGCAAATTTTTCAGAACCCGTGTCGCTGTACCATTTCAACAACAAATTGACCAAACCCTCTTGCGCGAGGTTCCACGACCAATCCGAATTTTGAGATTTTACAACAATATTAGATTTTTTATCGCCGTATAACAACAAATTTAATGCTTCTTCGGGAATGTCTTTGATGGGCGTTGAAAACGTGAAATTATAGCGTTTCGCAATCGCACGAAGTTCGGTAAACAACATATTTTCCCGCACTTCGCCGAACGGCAAAATCCCAATTTCGTTGATACTTTTCGACGTATCGGGCATTACTTTTTGCATATCTACTTCCGTCACCATGCCCATTCCTTTGCAGGTCGGACACGCGCCGTAGGGCGAATTGAACGAAAACGCATTCGGCGACGCTTCTTCGTAGCTGATGCCCGTGTCTGCGTCCATCAAATTTTTTGAAAATTGAGAAATTTCTCCCCCCCCAGTATTTCGCTTGTTTTCGTCGTATTTTGCGATAAAAACAAGCCCATTTCCCATTTTCAGAGCGGTTTGAAGCGATTGCGTGAAGCGGTCGCGGCGGTCTTCGGACAAGGCAAGGCGGTCAATAACGAGTTCAATATCGTGAACTTTGAATCGGTCAATTTGCAAATTGGGTTCCAAATCAATCAACACTTCATCAATTCTGACTTTCGTATAACCTTGTTTTCGCATATTTTCAAACAGCTCTCGATAATGCCCTTTGCGACCGCGTATGAGCGGCGCAAGCACCATTATTTTTTCGCCGTTGTATCGTTCATAAATGCTTTCAATGATTTGATTTTCGGTGTATTTGACCATTTTTTTCCCCGTTTCGTAGGAAAAAGCGTCGGCGGCGCGGGCAAAAAGCAAGCGCATGAAGTCATAAATTTCGGTAATGGTGCCGACCGTCGAGCGTGGATTGCGCCCAATCGTTTTTTGTTCGATAGAAATGACGGGACTCAACCCCGTGATTTGTTCCACGTCGGGGCGTTCCATGCTGCCGATAAATTGGCGGGCATAGGCACTGAACGTTTCCATGTAACGGCGTTGTCCTTCGGCATAAATGGTGTCGAAAGCCAGCGAAGACTTGCCCGAACCGCTCAAACCCGTCACCACAACGAGTTTGTTTCGAGGAATTTGCAAATCCACATTTTTTAAATTGTGGACTTTTGCGCCAATCACTTCAATCATTTCTGATTTTTCAATCTCCAAACCGTGCAGATTGATGAGGGTTTCTTGCTCCATTTTTTCTATAAAATATTGAAAAAAAAATCTTTCGTTTTCAAAAACCGCAAAAATACATTTTTCTCTAAACAAAAAATTTGATTCTCTCAAAATTCTTTTCAAAAAATGAATAAAAATGCCACCCCCCAGTATATTTTACCTTTTGGATAAAAAAAACCAACTATTTTTGCCAATCTTGCAAAAAATAAACCGTTGTATTTACCCAAATTTTAAAACTATATTTTTATGTTACGTATTTTCTTTATTTTTATTTACTTCGCATTTTCTGTAAGCGCATTTGCACAAAATGATTGGCTTGCTCAATTGAAAAGAATGCAATTTCAGAGGGATTCATTGTTAAATAATCCACCGCCGCATAAAGCTGGCTTAAGTAATATGTTATTTGATATTTATGTTTCAGAAGTGACGGACACGGCTCATTTTTTCTCTTTGGGTGACTATTTTGGCTATTGCGGCGATGTGAAAGGCGGCATTTTGACGTTGTTGCAAACGTGGATACTGCATACGACTTCTCATGTGCGCTTCACAAATGAACCTGCGGAGGTGCGTTTTGTCTTTTTCAGAGGCACGGGCTATTTGATGAATACTGCCCAGCTAACGGATACGTCTCAATGCGTTTCTATGGGAACATATCAGCACAAAGGCAGAGATATTGTGTTAGATATTATGTCAAAACATTTTGGTTTTACGGTAGAACAAACCTACGATTCGCTGCCTGTTTTGGGATTTCGCATTGTGGATACAGTGTTGTGTTACAGCAATCGAGTAGCAAAATATTGTAATGGAGACGCGCCCATCAAGGATTCAGTTCGTCAAGTTGATGTTTATCGTTGTCAGAGGTTTGGTTATTTAGGTAATTGCGTAGAAAAAATGAATAATATTATGGTTTATGATGAAACGCGCAGCCCCGAAGATTATTATGATTTTGAAATTCCGCTGCACTTGTATAAAGAAAAAGACATTGAAAAATGGAATGAATATTTAAAAACCCATCTCGGAATTGCGTTTATCCGTGAAAAACGTATCGAACCAATCTATACAATTACGTTTTTGAATGGGAAATAGCCACCCCCCAGTATATTTTACCTTTTGGATAAAAAAAAATAAAAATATGAACGTAAAAGTAGCGACTTATAAAAGTCAACATTTTCAAAATGAGGTAAATGAGTTGTCGTTTAAAGAAAATAATTTTGTTTTCAAACGAACGCGCAGTTTGATGCTTATGATTCAAGAAAATCTGAATTATTCACACATCGTCAAGATAGAAAAAAAAGATTTCCCAAAACCGCTTTATCAAATGAAAATCGCAAAAGATTTGAGGGTCATTTTGACGCTTGAAGAAGACGCACCGTCGGAATTTACGCTCACGTTGCTGCGCGCAATTCGGTTGCATCAGTTAGACGAAGCCGTTGAAATTTTAGCCGCCGATGAAACTTGTTCTTCCTTCAATTTCAAAGATTTTTGGACATAAAAAACATAGGCTCTCTCTGCAATTTTATATAATTTTTCTTTGATTTTTTGCAAATATTTTTCCATTTTTTCCTCTTCTTTTTCAATCGCCAAATAGCGCATAATGTCGTCGTGATGCACCAAATAATTGTGTTCCAAACAATAATCCATCAATGCAGAAACAGTAGAAATATCCTCAAAACGCGCTAACACGTTTGTCAAATCTGCCTTCATTTTTTCTACAAAAAGGGCGATATTTGTCGTATTTTCAAGCAAATAACGGGCATTTTCATCGTCAATTGGCAATAATACATTTTCATTCAATACGAAATCATAACCCTTTGGAAACGGCTTTGTGGCACGCCCCAACATGGTTTCCAACGCTTCGGAATACATGCCAAATTGCATCGTAAAATAGGCTCCATTTTCCGTATATTCCCTATCAATAGAAATGAAAAAAGCGCAAATAAAACCTTCTTTTTTTTGATAGAAATAGTTTGCTTTTTTCTTAAATCCTTTTGCTTTCAACATCGGTTGAATGTGCGTTGTCAAGATTTCTTTTAACAATAATTCCATGTTTTATACTGGGGGGGGGCTATTTTTTTTGTTTTTTTTATTACAAATTACACCAAACTATTCAATACCAAAATAAGAATTGAAAACAACAATAACATTAAATAAATGCCTGATAACAACACCGCTTTTATTGCCGTTTTGAGCATAGAATCTGCAAAAACGCGCTTCAATGCCATGCCCAAATAGAGGAACATGCTGAACGCTAAAAAGGAGAAAATATAATCCATATCCACATCAAACAAGCCGTTGAGTGTCATTAAAATGCCGAAAACACCAAAGACAAATGTGTGATAATAAATAGAAAATACCAAAAATTCGGAATAAAAATAATTTCGTTTTCGATAAAAAAGCATCAACAACAAGGCAAATAGCGGCATCAAAATGAATATCGCATAAGACGAAGATTTTATAAATTTTTTATATAAATCAGCAATCGTCAATTCGCCTTTTTCCAATTTAATGACGGAATTCAAAATGCGGGTGTTTATCCAATCTGTTTTTACTTTTTCAGCACGCAAAACGCTGTCAATGGCTGCATTAGACAAATTCGGCAACGCTTTCAAGTCTTCGTTGATGCGCGCTGTCAACTGTGTTTTGTTCATCAAACTGATTTGTCCCGCCGATTCGCCTTGAATGGTGTGTGTGATTTTTACGGCAGCTTTTTCTACTTTTTTGTTTACCGACAACGCCAATATTAAAAAAAATGCGAAACTGGTGAACACATAAATCCGAATCGGCGGCACGTATCTGGCGCGTTTGTTGGCATTAAATTTTTGGATAACCAATCCAGGATGCAGCACCAAATCTTTGAAAGTTGCCAAAAATTTGGTATCAAAATGCGTAAATGCCTCTATCAATTCCATGACAAAGTGTTTTACGGGCAACTTGTGCGTGTGATTTTCCTGTCCACAATGCGCACAATAATTGGTGTGCGTTTCGGCAAAAACCGTGTGACAATTTGGACAAGCGGCTGATTTTACACGTTTTTTATTACGAGACATCGTTATTTTTACTTTTTTTTTATTGAAATACTGGGGGGTATCTATTTTTCAGAAAAAATGGAATTTAATTCGCCAATTTTTTATTTTTTTTGCAAAATCAAATGCAAAAGTAAAAAATATTTTTTAAAATTAAAATGTATCCAACCAAATTGTCAGAAAAAACCGAAATATACTGGGGGGTAGCATTTTTTCAAAGCAAACGCAACCATTTTTGCACGATTGGCAAAAATGGTTGCGTTTTTTGTTGACAACGATTTAAATATTTTTTTTACATCGTTTTTCTCAATCGGGCGACTGGCACATTGAGTTGTTCTCTGTATTTTGCAACGGTTCTGCGGGCAATGTTATAGCCTTTTTTGTGGAGCAAAAACTTGAGTTTTTCGTCCGAATAAGGTTTGCGTTTGTTTTCCGCACCAATAATGTCTGTCAAAATCTTTTTCACTTCGAGGGTCGAAACTTCTTCGCCCGATTCGGTTTGCAACGATTCGGAGAAAAAATCTTTCAAGCGTTTTGTTCCAAATTCGGTTTGCACAAATTTGCTATTTGCCACCCGTGAAACGGTCGAAATATCAAGTTGCGTCGCTTCGGCAACGTCTTTCAAAATCATGGGTTTGATTTTCTTTTCATCGCCCGTCAAAAAGAATTCGTATTGATATTCCAAAATCGCCATCATGGTTTTCATCATCGTGTGTTCGCGCTGTTTGATGGCATCAATGAACCATTTTGCGGAATCAATTTTTTGTTTGATGAATAACACCGCTTCTTGTGCTTTTCGGTCGCTTCTGCCTGTCGTGCGGCTCACTTTATAAGCACTCAACATGTCTTTATATTGGTCGCTGATGCGCAAATCTGGAATATTTCTTTGG
>JBJOPA010000345.1:0-18449 GCA_046051005.1 Bacteroidota bacterium | reverse complement strand
CTCGCTAAAATTGTTCATTGCCGTCTTAATCTTTATTTTCGACCAAGTGGCGGTGTCTGTGGCAGGAGGCGGAATTGCGCCCGATTGTCCCCACAAATTGATGGCGCATAGAAACGCCAATAAAAACAAAACATTCTTCATCTGAATACGTTTTAAAATTTGAATTATTAAAGTTTCGCCAACCTTTTGCGTTTTACGATGGAGGAAGGCAAACGAACCACCGTTCTCGCGACTGCCACTAACAGTCGTGAGATTTTTTTTGCTACACTTTCTTAAAGAAACCTCCTTTGCGTTTAGGTGAACAAATAGCAATGCTTACCCAAACACCGCGTAGATGGGAACGGGTCTTTGGGCAAATAAAAAGATGTAAAACAGGTCAACTTGTTGGTAGCCGACGTAGAAAGTAACGATTTCTTTTGGTAAATACTTAAAATTTTCATTGTTGGACTTGACTTTTTGCTGTGAAAAAGAAAAATATGTAATGGTTAAAAAATGAGCGTGTTTACGTAAAGTTGATTTTTATTTTAAATTTAATACGCTTCAGTTTGTTAAGTAATGTCTTTTGAGGTGTATTGAAATCATTTAAATATTCCAATTTTTAATTTTATAAAGCAAAGTTATATATGTTTGGCGAATTTACCAAATGTTTTTTTTATTTTATTTTTATTTTTTATACATTTAACATTTTGACTATTACAAAACGCTTGTAAACGTCGTTTTGCTGCTCTATACTGGGGGGGGGCTTTTTTGCGTCTTGTTATCCCGTAAAAAGTTTTTTTTGCAAAATAACAAAAAGTAAAGGCGGTATGACAATGGTAAATTAGCTAAATAAATTTATGTGAATGCGGCTTTTTTCATGTTTGGCATGTAAAAACATCGTGTAAATCATCAAAAACATCGTGTGAATCGTGAAAAACATCGTGCAAATCATCAAAAACATCGTGTAAATCGTCAAAAACATTGGGTGAAATTCACCTAAACAATTCATTCGTTCAACTTATTTCTAATTTTTAAAGCGGAAACAAAAAAACAATTGCGCTTCAAAACGATGCAAGACCGCGTAAAATAAATGTTGAACGTCTTATTTTTGTTGTCATGCAGCAATAAAAAGGAATCAGACTGCCCCCCCCAGTATCCGACGGGTTTTTAAGTGGTTTTTATGAAAAAAAGGGTCTAAAAAGACATCAACGCGAGATGTGGAAAGCGATATTTTTAGAAAGAAAAATACTTAATTATCCATATTTTTATTGTTAAAATAAAAGATTTAAAGGAAAGCGCAATTTCATTTTGTAAAACGTAAACAAAAATGCGAATCAATTTGTTAAAGCCTATATTTTATCACGTTCATGTCGTATTTTTGCGCCGATTTCTGAATAAAACTGTTAAAAATATTAAAAAAAATTATGAATTTGCATAACTCGCTTGACGCTTTCCGTCATCGCCACATTGGCGCAAATGCATCTGAAACGGCTCAAATGTTGGAAACCATCGGCGTTTCGTCGCTCGATGAGTTGATTGACCAAACGGTTCCCAGCGTTATCCGTCGCGCACCCATGAAGGGCATTCCAAACGCACTTTCGGAGTTTGAGTATCTCCGCGATTTGCGCGCAACGGCAGCCATGAATCAGGTTTTTCGTTCGTACATTGGCATGGGTTATTCACAAACGGTTACGCCTTCGGTGATTGCCCGAAATGTGTTTCAAAATCCAGGTTGGTACACGCAATACACGCCTTATCAAGCCGAAATTGCGCAAGGTCGCCTCGAAGCCTTGTTGAACTATCAAACCATGATAAGCGACTTGACGGCGTTGCCCATCGCAAATGCCTCGCTACTCGACGAAGGAACCGCCGCCGCCGAAGCGATGGCAATGTTTCACGGTGTAAAGAACAAACGCGCTCGAAAACCTGCCGATTTTGCAAATGTTTTGCTAGTAGATGAACATGTTTTGCCTGCTACGATTGATATTTTGCGCACCCGCGCAACGCCAATTGGCATCGAAATCCGAATCGTCAGTTGGAAAAAATTTGACCTCGAAGACAAAAATGTATTTGGCGTATTGTTGCAATATCCAAATGCAATGGGCAATGTCGAAGACTATCGCGCCTTGACGTTGAGTGCCAATCAAAAAGAAATTTATGTAACCGTTGCCGTAGATTTGATGTCTTTGGCAATGTTGGTTCCACCGGGAGAGTGGGGGGCAGATTGTGTAGTCGGCAACTCGCAGCGTTTTGGTGTTCCGATGGGTTATGGCGGTCCGCACGCGGCGTTTTTTGCGACAAAAGAAGATTTTAAACGCCTCATTCCGGGCAGAATTATTGGCGTTTCGGTGGACGTGAAAGGCAAACGCGCCCTCCGAATGGCGTTGCAAACACGAGAACAACACATCAGAAGAGAAAAAGCGACTTCAAATATTTGTACAGCGCAGGCTTTGTTGGCAATTATGGCTTCGATGTATGCCGTCTATCATGGTCAAAAAGGGATTGAAGCGATTGCGCAAAAAATTCACAGCCAAACCAAAGTGTTAGAATCCGCTTTGGATTCGCTTGGTTTCAAAAATACGAATGCGCAATATTTCGATACGCTTCAAATCTCGACTTCGGACAAAAAAATGCGTTCGCGCATCAAACGATTGTCCGAAAAACAAAATATCAACTTTTGGTACAACACCGATAGCATTCAAATTGCGCTTGATGAAACCGTTTCGGAAGCGGATTTGAGCGACATCATTCAAATTTTTGAGACGGCGGCAGGAGAAAAATCTAAAATCAACACACCGCCCGTCCGCATTCAAAAAACGTTGGCACGCAGTAGTTCGTTTTTGACGCATCAAATTTTCAATTCCTATCACACGGAATCTAACATGATGCGCTACATCAAACGCTTAGAAAACAAAGATTTGTCGCTCATGCACTCCATGATTTCATTGGGTTCTTGCACCATGAAACTCAATGCGGCAACAGAATTGATGCCCGTTTCGTGGGCGGAGTTTGCGGACATTCACCCGCTTGCGCCGTTGTCGCAAACACAGGGTTATCAAAAAGTTTTTCAGGAATTAGAACAATGGTTGTGCGAATGTACGGGTTTTGATGCGTGTTCTTTGCAACCCAATTCTGGCGCGCAAGGCGAATATGCAGGTTTGTTGACCATTCGCGCTTTCCACGAAGCCAATCAAAATGCGCATCGCAATATTGCGTTGATTCCTTCGTCGGCACATGGAACCAATCCTGCGTCGGCAGTCATGGCGGGCATGGAAGTAGTCGTGGTGGCTTGTGATGAAAAAGGGAACATTGATGTAGCTGATTTGACAGCAAAGGCAGACCAATATGCCGAAAAATTGGCTTGTTTGATGGTGACTTATCCATCAACACATGGCGTTTTTGAAACGGCGATTAAAGACATTTGTCAAATCATTCACGACAGAGGTGGAAAAGTTTATATGGACGGTGCAAACATGAATGCCCAAGTTGGGTTGACAAGTCCTGCACACATTGGCGCAGATGTTTGTCACCTCAATTTGCATAAAACGTTTGCCATTCCGCATGGCGGTGGTGGTCCTGGGATGGGACCGATTTGCGTAAATCATTCGCTTGCGCCGTATTTGCCTACGCACACGCACGTAAAAATGGGCGGAAAAGACGGTACAACGGCGGTGTCGAGTGCGCCGTATGGTTCGGCAAGTATTTTGTTGATTTCTTATGCGTACATCAAGATGTTGGGCGCAGATGGATTGACCGATTCGACGAAATATGCCATTTTGAATGCCAATTACATGAAAGCGCGGCTTGAATCTGCGTTTTCTGTTTTATATGTCGGCGAAAGTGGTCGCGCTGCCCATGAAATGATTCTCGATTTGAGACCTTTCAAGGCATTGTGTTCTGCCGAAGATGTGGCAAAACGGTTGATGGATTATGGTTTTCATGCGCCCACGTTGTCGTTTCCTGTGGCAGGAACGATTATGATTGAGCCAACAGAATCGGAATCGAAAGAAGAATTAGACCGTTTTTGCGATGCGTTGCTACAAATTAGAGCGGAGATTGACGAAATTGCGACGGGAGATTATCCAGTTGACAATAATATGTTGCACAATGCGCCACACACCAACGAATTACTGACCGCCGACACATGGGATTTGCCGTACACGCGAGAAAAGGCAGCTTTTCCGATTGCGTATTTGCGACAAGGTTTCAAGTTTTGGGCATCGGTGAGTCGCATTGATAGCGCATTTGGTGATAGAAATTTGGTTTGTACGTGTCTTCCCATCGAAGCCTACGCAGCAACAGAAACCGAAAATCGCTAAAAATTGATAAAATGGCATACCCCCCAGTATAAGCCCCCCTCAATCCCCCCAAAATGGGGAAGCAAAGCCCCTAAATTTTCCCGAAGGGAGGAAGCAAAAGCCATTTTTTACAAAAAAAAATACTTGCACAAATGTGTAAGTATTTTTTTTTGATTTTTTTGACGGATTTAATTTTATTGGTAAAAAATATGCCCCCCCAGTATATTTGTCTTTTTTATAACAAAAAAGTATTATTTTTGCAAGTCCGCGTCTGTGGCAATTGTAAGAAAGATTAGGTTTTGATTTTTTAAATAATAGTTTGATGATGTTAAAATATAAAATAGTTCGGAATCCAGAAGAAATTAAAGACGGTGTTGTTTTGCTGGACGACAAGGAAGTTTTATATATACAAAATTTTTCTTCAATTTTTCGTAGATATAATATTTTTGATTGTGTTAAGGATAGGATAGAATCAAGTATCTTCACAAGGATTAAATATTTGATAAAAGTATATTTTGAAGTAGTTATTTTTAACGAAAATTATCAAAGTATTGAAATTCCTACATACAATTTTATTCCTCCTATATTGCGTATTAACAATGAGTCATTTAGATATAAAAGTATAAATCGCAAAGAAAGTGTCATATATAAAAACGATGAAATAGTATTAAGAAAAATAAATCCATTTCGTGAAGCATTCTACATGGATTATCGTTATTATACGTTATACGTCAAAGAAGGAGAAGATATTATCTTCTTATTGTCTATGTTACTGTGTTTAGACTTTGATTTTGAGGAAGGAAATAACTGAAAAAAAAAGATACCCCCCAGTATAAACCCCCAAAACGGGCAAATATACTGGGGGGTCAATGGTGTATAGTTAAGGAAAATGTATTGTTATAATTTACTTCAAAATTGGCGTTTTCAGGCGTTTTTGGCGGCGAGATTTACGAAATCTTAAAGATTTTATAAATCTAACCCCATATGTTATGACAAAATAATTTCATTCAAATCCTTAACTAAACAACATTGACTGGGGGGTATCTTTTTTTCGGAAAATTTTGAAAAAAAAAATCATAAAAAACACTTTTGGACTTTCTTTTTTCTTAACTTTTTTTTAACTTTTTGAGCGGTCACAAAGCTATCGGAACGGACTTTTAATAGCATCAGAACGATACGTTACACTTTAACACCGTTCAATAAAAAAAAAGTGCGCGGAAGCCGAAAAGCGAGTAGAGTAGGCAATTTAAAAGTTTTTAAAAAATTATAACTCATGAAAAAAGTATTGTTTTCAACTGTTCTTTTGGTAGGATTCGCAGCAATCACCAACGCTCAAAACACTTCAAAACCCGGCATCACCGCCAAAGATTATTTGAAGTCAAAAGCCATTTTGGAAGTCCGTATGGACATCAACCTCATACAAGAGCGCAACAAATTTGTCATCAATTCTCCTAATGACTTGGTCGTTAGCCGTGTGGCGGGCAAAAAAGGCACACCCGATATTTTGATTGTAAAAACAAAAGAAGGGCGGTTGTATTCTGTTGGTGTTCCCATTGGTTCGACTGGACCAATATCTACTTTCGATTTGAGTGCCGACGAACAAGCGGGCTGCAATAAGGTAAATCCAAATAGTATGCTCAATTACGACGACTGTATTTCTGCCGAAACCAGAGATAACGACGACATCGCCAATCACTAATTATTTTAAAGATTTTTCACACTAAAAAAGCCTCGCGTAGCTACGCGAGGCTTTTTCAATGCAATTATACTGGGGGGGCATCTTTTTTCCAATTTTTAAAACGCTGTTTTTAGAATGTCATGATTTTACGGGTTGTTTTCACGCCGTCCACTTCTATCAACAACATCATTACGCCTTTGGGGAAATCTGTTGCCGATATTTGTAAATTCTTAATTTCTCTTTCACCCATCGAACCTTTAAAAACGGAGGTCAACAAACGACCTTGCAAATCGTAAAGCGCAACCGAAACCCGCGAAGCACTTTTTTTCAACTCAAATGAAAGCGTCGCCACGTCGGAAAACGGATTCGGTGCCACTCGAAAATCAGAAAATAACGCAATTTCCTGCACATCATTGACCAAAATATCGGCAGGCGCGCTGTTGGTTCCTTCGTTGTAAAGTCTATCCATCGCCGTCACGTAGTAGCGATAATTTGCCGCCACAACTGGATTCGCAATTCGGTCAATAAATGTCGTCGAATCTGCAATCGTAATGCCCCGAATTTTGGTGGCATTGTTCAAGTCCAATGTTGCCCCATTTTCAAAACGATAGACCACATATTGCCGCACTTTGTTCAAAACGGTTGCCGTATCGTTGCCCACAGGCGGTTGCCAAGTCAGTTTTACACCTTCGGGCGTGCGTTGGGCAATCAAATTTTGTGGCGCACGCGGCGCAATATTGTCCAACCAAACCATCGGCGGCGGAAATGCAAAATTTTTATATAATTGTCGCAAAGAATCGGTGCAGCCCAACGGATTGTCCGCCAATAATTTAGCCCGAAACTGAACGCCGCCTTGCGCGTAAGCCCGCCCCAATCGCACTTGCGATGACAATTGCAACGCATTCCAATCGGCAGTCGTATTGATTTTGTAGAACGCATGACCGACATAAAATTGCGTTCGCGCACCCATATTTGCCTGCCACCAAGGAACCAATGTCGAATAATCGGCAACTGCAAGCCCGATGTTCCAATAAATTTGGGGAACCATGTAATCTGTCCAACTTAATTGCGACCATTTTCTCGAATCGGCAAAAATGTCGTGGTAACTTTGCAAGCCATTTGTATTGGAACCGTTGGGTTGCGTCAAGCTGTTGTTTTGCCAAATTCCGAAAGGGGAAATACCAAATTTGACATAAGGTTTGATGATTTTGATGCTGTCGGAAATCAATTTCACGAATAAATCTATGTTGTTGCGTCGCCAATCGGCTTTGTTGGTGTAACCTCTGGGGTCGGCGTTGAAGGTGGCATCGTCGTCAAAAACTTGTCCCGCAACGGGATACGGATAGAAATAATCGTCGAAATGTACGGCATCAATGTCATATCGGCGCACCACGTCCATCACAACGGTTGCTACATATCGGCGCACTTCGGGCAATCCTGGGTCTAAAATCTTGATATTTCCGTAGGTTTTTACCCAATTTGGTTGCGTATTGCTGATGTGATTGGCAGCAATGCTCGACGTGCGCGTGTCCACAACGGCGCGAAACGGATTGAACCACGCATGAAATTCCATGCCCCGTTTGTGCGATTCCTCAATGCCATACGCCATCGGGTCGTAGTTCGGAGAAACGCCTTGTGTACCGCTCAAATATTCAGAATAAGGCTCATAATTGCTTTGATAAGCCGCATCGCAGGCACTGCGCACTTGAAACAACACCGCATTCATGCCCACATTGCGAAGGTTGTTGAGCAATTGGTCAAATTCCGCTTTTTGCTCGGCTGCCGATGCACGCGGATTGGTGGGGAAATCTAAATTCCGAACCGTCGAAATCCATGCCGCCCGAAACTCCCGTTTTTGCGCAACCATTTGATTGGCAACGAAAAATAAAACAAAGAAAAAATAATAACGTAATTTCATAATTCAAAAATAGATAGTAGGTTATGAAAAATAATAATTTAATAAATCCAGTTTCTTAAAAAAAATATCTCCATGTAAAGATAATTTTTTTTTAATAACTTATGTATGTTAGTCGTATTTTTTTTTGATTTTTTTTGATTTTTTTTTGAAAAAATGATACCCCCCAGTATAAAACCCATAAAAAGCGGTTTTATACTGGGGGGGGGCATATTTTGCAAATAAAAAACTTACAAGTTGCAAAAATATTGTATATTTGTGGGTAGAAGACAAATCTTGTATGTTTCTGAAAATTTAAAATCCCCTTGTGGCGGATTGTCATTAGAGAGAATGTGGCATCTACTTTCTCTAAAAAATTAAAATTAGAAGATGAAAAAAATGATTTTATTGTTGATGATTGGGTTGTTTCTCGAAACCAGTTGTAAGGACAAAGCACCCATTATTGCGCCGTTTCCCGTAGAAGACCCCAATGCTGACCCCGCCGCGTTTGCGCCGCCATTTACGGGCGTTCCCGCGACGAAAGACATTGCGATGTATGAAGTAAACATGCGGGCATTCAGTTCGGAAGGAACTTTTAAGGGCGTGCAAGCCAGATTGGATTCCATTAAAGCATTGGGAATCAATGTGTTGTGGTTGATGCCTATCCACCCGATTGGCGTGTTGCGAAGTGCGGGCGGCATGGGTTCGCCTTATTCGGTCAAAGATTATAAAGCCGTTAATCCAGAATTTGGAACCCTTTCAGATTTGCAAGATTTGGTCAAAGAAGCGCACAATCGCAATATGTCGGTCATCATTGATTGGGTGGCGAACCACACGGCTTGGGACAATGCGTGGGTGACGACGCACCCCGAATGGTATTCAAAAGATGGCAGTGGAAACATCATCATTCCCGCAGGAACCAATTGGAATGACGTTGCCGATTTGAATTTCAACAACGCCGAAATGAGAAAAGAAATGATTCGTGCCATGAAATATTGGATATTAAAAACAAATATTGATGGATTTAGATGCGATTATGCAGACGGCGTGCCTACCGATTTTTGGAAACAAGCCATTGATTCGATAAAAACATTGCCCAATCGGAAATATGTTTTGTTGGCAGAAGGCAGTTTGAGGGAACAAATCAATGCAGGATTTGCAATGAATTACAGTTGGAATTTTTATGATAGAATTAAAACTATATATAAAAACAATTTAGTTACATCGTCTTTGTTCGACGTAAATCAGTCTGAATATGCTAATTTTCCGACGGAAGGAGTCAAATTGCGTTACATCACCAACCACGACCAATCGGCTTGGGAAGGCTCAACGATTGACTTGTTGAACGGAAAAGACGGGGCGATGAGTGCTTTTGTGTTGGCAACTTATCTCGGCGGCGTGCCTTTGTTGTACAATGGGCAAGAAGTGGGACGGGCAGACAGAACGCCATTTTTTACCCGAAGTGCCATAAATTGGAACCTAAACCCCGATGTTTTAGCCACTTATAAAAGTTTGATGGCGTTTAGACAATCCAGTAATGCCGTAAAACAAGGAGCATTGGAACCCATTCACGACCAAAATGTGGTGATTTTCAAGCGGATTTTTCAAGCGGAAGAAGTGTTGGTGGTCGTCAATATTTCAAATGCAGCATTCACGTACAACCTAACGTCGGCATTGGCGAATACAAATTGGAAAAATGCATTCAACAATACGCCAGTGACGTTGACTAATTCCATTAGTTTGCCGCCTTATGGATATTTGATATTGAAAAAATAAAAAATATAATTTAAAAAAAATGTAAAAAAGCCCTCGTGCGACATGCGCGAGGGCTTTTTTATACAAATATACTGGGGGGGGGCATTTTTTTAATCAAAAATTGTATTTTTGCGACTGTATTTATAATTTTTAAAAAATCAAAAAGAAATCAAAAAAAAATCAAAAAAAAATCAAAAAAAATGAATCAATTAGTTGAAATTAGAAATTCCGCCATTGCGGGGGTAGGCGGTTTTGCGCTACAAGAAATAAATGCGGGAGAATTGGTACACACGATGAAAGGCGAATATTGTGATGCTGAAACCATGATGGCAAAAATAGAACAAGATGAAGTCGCCAATTCCGACGCTTTTCAAATTGGTGACCATGATTTTTTACATTTAGACGAAGAATCAAGGTCGTTGAATCATGCTTGCAACCCAAATGTCTATGTTCGCGGCACGGTGGAACTCGTTGCGACTCGAAAAATTGCGGTTGGAGAAGAAATCACGTTTGATTATTCCACAACGATGTTATATGACAAAGCATTTTTTGAGGGGTACGAACTTGAAGAATGGACTTGCCCCTGCGCTTGTGGCGCGGAAAATTGTCGGGGCATCATTGACGAATTTAGAAACATACCGAAAGAAAAACAAGCCATTTATATCCAAAACAAATGGCTTCCCGATTTTATGCTAAAACATTTCAAAGCGTAAAAAAGAAGTCCCCCCCAGTATATTTACAAAAAAAAGCCCTCGTGCGACATGCGCGAGGGCTTTTTTTATGGATTCAACGATTATGATTTTTCTTTTCTTCCACTTCTGTCCAACAAAGCGAAACCTGCTTGTTGTGTTGACATGACCAAAGCGTCTTGTATGTTGACGTGTTCGGGTCTTGTGACGATGAAATGAATCAAATCGGCAACATCGGCAGCTCTGAGGGGTTGAAAATCTTCATAGATTTTTGCTCTTTCGGCATCTCCCTCGAATCGAACCAATGCAAATTCGGTTTCTTCTACATGACCTGGAGCCACTTGACTGACGCGAACGCCGTGTTTGTAGAGGTCTTGTCGCATGGCTTTTGTCAAGGCATCAACGGCGTGTTTGGTGGCGGCATAGACGTTTCCTTGCGGATAAACTTCTTTTCCTGCGGTCGAACAAATATTGAGGATATGCCCTTTTCCACGTGCCACCATTTGCGGCGCAACGGCGCGTGTGATGTATAACAAACCTTTGATATTGGTATCAATCATGGTATCCCAATGCTCAATATTTCCTTCGTGAATGGGCGCAAGCCCAAGCGCAAGCCCTGCATTGTTGATGAGAATGTCAATATTTTTCCATTCTTCATCTAAATTTTCAATTGCTTTTTTGACTTCTTCGAGGCTTCTGACATCAAATTGAAGCGTATTGACCCGATTTTGGAAACCATCTTCAAATGCTTTTTTGAGTTCTTCCAATCGGTCTCCGCGTCTGCCTGTTAAGATGACGCGATAGCCTTCTTGGGCAAATCGGGCTGCGGTTGCTTTGCCGATGCCTGATGTTGCGCCCGTGATGAGTACCGTGATGCCGTTGTCTTTCACCTTTTGTGGTTCGGCGGGTTGTGGTTCGGATATCACTTCAACGGGTTTTTGCGGCGGGTCGTACTTGAAAATTTCTTCATAAGTCGGTGTTTTATACTGCGGAGAAACTTCGCACGCACGGGTATAGAATTTGGCAGCATTTGGTTTGTCGCCCAACTCATAAAACGCGACGGCAAGGTCGAAATTTGCTTTTTGATGCAACGGTTGAATGTCCAAAGTGCGCATCAAATGTTCGATGGCTTTGACATAATTTCCCGAATGTTCCAATTTTATGATGGCATATTGGTAGTGCGCATCGGCATTATTGGGGTCTCTGTTAAACGCTTCTTTGAAATGTTTAGAAGCGGCTTTCTTTTGTCCCTTGAAATTTTGATTGGTTAAAACGCCCAATTTGTAATGAATGCCTGCATAATCTGGATTCAGATTTGCCACTTTTTCAAGATATAATTTGCTTTTTAGAAAATCTTTTTGTTGTTCTGCAATGTAGGCGAGCATGATGAATGCGTCCACGTGTGTTGCATCTTTTTCAACAATGGTTTCTAAATTTTCTGACGCGGCGGCGAAATTTTGGGCTTTCACGTAGGCGGCAGCGAGCTGATAGCGCGCATCTGAATGCGTTGGATTGGCACTTACAAATGCTTTCAAGTTTTCTAATTCGGCAGGAACTTCCACTTTGGGCGCGCTTTTTTCTGTTGCGGTTTCCGTTGCGGTGACAACAATTTCTGCTGCTTTTTCCTCCATTTTTTCCTCAACTTTTTCCTCAAACTCAAATGCTTCACTTGGTTGTTCGGCGGCTTCGAGCAATTGTCGGGCTTGTAACTTTATGGCTTCGGTTTCCGTTTCTGAAACTTCTGGCGATTCGACAATTTCTGCTTCGGTTTCGACCACGATTTCGGCAGCTTTTGGCGCGACGTGTGAATTGTCAAAAACGGCTTTGAGGTCTTGAACTTCTTGTACAGGCGGTTGAATTGCTGCTTTTGGCGCATCTTCAAGGTCTAAAACATCAGCAACGATGTTGGAAACCCCGTTTTGAGCGTTGGATACTGGGGGGGGGGGTGTTGGGAGCGCATCAACAATATTTTCGAGCAACGAAGGCGTATTTAACTCGCGTTCGTTGGTTTTTTCAATTTGTTTGATGATATCTTCTTTCACCACTTGTTCCAAATTTTCGGAAACATGGTGATTGGTAAATCCATTTTGACTGGCGTTTGGAATCACCCAATCTGCCACATCAGCTACTTTTCCATTTCCGATTTCGGTATGAACAACGGCGGGTTGTTCCAAAATAGTTTCTAAAACTTTTTCTTCTTTTACCGTTGCAACAACGGGTGCGACAACTGGTTTTTCGACTTCGACGGCAACTTGTACGGGTTTTGCTTCCAAACCTACAGCTTGAAACAAGGGCGAATATCCCTGCGTTTGCACGTTTTCAAAGGTCAAAAATTCTACGGAGCGAAAGAAACGGAGTAGTTCGCCGACTTCGGAAGAAATGCCGCGTACGAGGCGCACTCTTTCTGCAAAGGCAATATCATCGTTGTCGGTTTTTCGACGACGTATTTCGAGGTATCTGTCTTGCCAAAAATTCATGTATTGAATGACGCTGCTCACTCTATCAAATGCCGTTGGAATGGCGAGGACTTTTCCTTCAATTTCCTGAACGCCGTCGGCAACGAGTGGCACCAATTGTCTATTTTTTTGCAATTCTTGAATCATTGTCAAAGCATCTGCCATGCAATATTCATTTTTCAAGAAATTATCGGTCAACACGACGATAACTTTGTCGAATCCCGTTGCCATCGCAAGTATGGATTTCACGGAGTTCGGGGCTGCAATCGCAACGCCTTGCGCGACTGTCCGATGAGACAAAGCGGCAACAATTTTAGAACCGATGTATTGATTTTCGGGCGCGTATGTAATTAGAATTTTCATATCAACAATAGAATAATTAAGATTCACTATTCAATTTTCTCATCAAGTCGTCAAACTCTTGTTGGAAAGTTTTATATTTTGAGGTTGCTGGACCATCAAATCCAGTAAATATTTTACGTACTTTACCTTTTTTGTCCATCACAATCATCGTCGGATAGCCGATGATGGCGTTGAGCGCAGGCAGTGCCTTTGCCGCTTGGTCTTTTTGGGTTGTCGTTGCTGCAACGGCAATTTCGTAAGGAACTTTCAAACGTTCTTTGTAAATCGGCAACTGTTTGGCTGCCGCTTCTGGCGAACGCTCAAACGCCAATCCAATCACGCCGAGATTCATATCTTTATTTTTATGCAAATATTCTACCAAAAAATTAGTTTCGTCTCTACAATTTGGACACCACGTACCCATGATAGTAATAATACGAACTTTTCCCGCATATTCGGGATTATTTGGAGCAATATTTTTGCCTTCTGTATTCTTAAAATTAAAATCGAGCGTAGCGAAACCGGGTTTTAGAAACGTCAAAGAATCGGCTGCCCGCAATTTGAAATTTTTATTGCGTTTTGCCGACCAAAGCGTTTTGTAAGAAATGCCCGACCGAAAAATGCCATAAATCGAATCTTTTGAAATTTTGCCTTCAAAAAGAAAAAGATGAGAGCCGTCGAAGGTCGAAAGATACATTTTATTGGCTTGTATTTCGCCGTCGAGATAGCGATAATCGCCCGTTTCGGTTCGGAAAGTGCCTGACAAATGATTGCCATTTTGTTGAAATTCGCCGATGGCTTTTTCTGGAATACTGTCCGAAATGCCGAGTGTCGTTTCCCATTCGCCCGAAATATCAATGTCAGGTTTTTTGGAAAGCGTCGAAAATCGGAAGGCATCTCCTTGTCGCATCAACAATTTTGTGGCAATTCCTTTGGCGTTGATATAGTTTCCATCAATCATGCGTTCTTGCACAATGCCCTCGATGCGCGAGCCATAAACGGGAAACAAAATAGAAAGCGTATCTCTATCCGTACCGATTCCTTTTTTGAAAATGATGTCGCGGCTTTCGACTTTGATGCGTTCTGCGCCATTGATGAGTTCAATTTCAAAGACTTCGGGAGTCGTATATTTGACCTCCATTTGAAACGGCAACTCGCCGTTGGTGGCTTCGTCGAACTTAAAATTCATTTTTTCCTCTAACGGACTGCCTTTCGGATTGGCGGTGACTTTGCTTTCTTCGAGCCGCAAAATGCCGCGCCACATGCCGGGCGCAATTTTGGTGAAGTGATTGTCAATCGTAACGCAGCCTTGCAACATTAAGAAACTGACGGCGGCAACGATGGCAAAATTGCTGCGAAACCAGCCAAAAATTTGAAGCGTAAAATTGCCCATCATTTGGAAAATCTGTAAAACCATTTTAGAAAAACAAAGCATAATATTTGATGACGTAGTCGTCTTTTCGTAAAAAAAAATGTATAATCAATTGATATTTCAACTTTTATACCTACAAAGATAATACAATTTTTTAAAATGAATTATTTTGAGGCAAAAAGAATAAAATCATTCTACCTCAAACGCAAAATCAAAACAAAAGTTAAAATATTCTACCCGATTTTCAAACTAAAAACTATCAAAACGCTACCCCCCAGTATAATTCGCTAAAAAAGAGAAAATATACTGGGGGGTAGCGTTTTTAACGCCATCAAGCACTTTTTTCAAAACTTTAAGAAAACTTTAACAACCGAAATCCGCCTTTTTGGAAGAAGATAAAAAAAAAGTATTTATTTTTGTATAAATATTTTTTTACAATCATAAAATCAATAAAAATATGACACGTACTTTGACAATTTTACCCAACCGAACATTTTATGACGGGGTTCGGTTTCCGATACAACAAAGCCCTTACACCATTGAAATAGATTTGCCGAAAGAAAAAGCATTGGCAAAAATAATGGATTTTTTGACGACCAACCATTTTCCCATCAAAACGGTGGACATGGGCATGGGGTTTGTCCAAACCCAAAGCATCGGTTTGGGAAGCCATTTCAACATCGAAGGCAAAACCTTGATGCCCCAAGATTGGGTGCTTTGCGAAAGAAAATTGGAAACAGGAAAAGATAGTTTATTGACGTATCCGAATATCGTGAACGGAGATTTACAGATTTTTGTCCGCGAAATTGCGCCAAATCGCTGTAAAATTAACATCAGTTTGCACAATTTCAACGCCTATCAGTTGGTCAATGAAGACCAAAAAGTAAATTTCAAGGCAACTTCGACCTCGAAATTAGAACAAATCATTGCTCAATTTGTAGCACAAACCACAGAAACCGCCGTGCCAACCGTAAAATTAGACGCGCCCGAAGATTATTTTGTGGAACCCGCCTATCAAATTGCCATTCGCACTGCCACCAGCTTGAAAGAATCTAAGGAATTGGCAAAAGCGGAGGATAAAAAAAACGGATCCTCTGTATTATTTTTAATGTTAGTAGTTATCGGTGTAGCCGTCATAAGTACATTTAAAACAGATGAAGAGTAAGAAAGTGCTGAAAAAAAGCTACCCCCCAGTATAATCCACCCGTTTTGAGGGTTTTATACTGGGGGGTAGATTTTTTCATCAATTTTTGAAAATATTTATAAAAAAATCAAAGCGTTTTGGATAATTTCAATACTGTTTTCAAATTTCCTTTTTGAAGCGTAACGAAATAAAAACCGCTTTCCAAATCGGTTGTCGGCAAATTTATATCTTCCGAAATGTTGACATCAAAGCGTTGCGAAAAACACAATCGTCCCGAAATATCTGAAATTTGAACCAATAATTCTGTTTCTTCCATATTGGTTTTATTATCCATATTCCAAAAATTTTTATCAACATGCAAACGCGCATCGCCGTTCGTGGGGTTGGGAAATAGCGTAAGACTTTGCGATGCCGCGACGGACGGTTTGCGTCCGCCCGTTTGCCCGACGACCGATTCTGCCAATAATTTGTAGCAACGCGACGCATGAAACGCCCCATTGTAGCCAAAAATTTGGATAAAATAGTCGCCGCCCGACGTGTTTTGTAGCAACACGGATTCGTTCGCCGTTCCTTGACTTTCACTCGTCGCCACGATGCCGCCTACGGCATTGAAAATTTTTAAATCATAATCCGCCGCCAAATCGCTGATGCCAATCCGAACCGTCGGCAAACCCGAAGGAATCGCGACCACAAACCAATCGCGGTCAGTTGTCGCCCCAATCGTTGCATAAACATTATTATTAAAATTTATCCTTTTGGCGGTGCTGAAACTGTTGTTCGGTTCGTTGTTGTCTTCGCAAGCCGCCGTCGGCAACGTGATGAGCGTGTTGGGCGTGTTGACGATAATTTGCGCCGAATAAGGACTCAAATTTGGCAAATCGCCCGCACAAACGGCTTTTACCCGTACAAAATAGGTCGTCGAAGGTCGCAAGCGCGTCACGTGAAGCGAATTGGACGCGGCATAATACGAAGACCAAAACGAAACCGCCGCATTGGGTCGCACCTCGACGATGTAATAGACCACATTTGCAGAAGCCGTCCAATTGAGTTGAAACGCATACGTCGAAACGCTCGAAGCCACCAAATTTGTAGGCGTTCCGCAAGGCAAAATCGCAGGCGGCGGCGTGCAACCGTCCGAATTTGCCAAATTGGAACGAAAACCACCCGCCGACAACAACGCCGTCATGCGCATTTTTTGCCCGTTGGTGAACAAATTCATGCAATTGTCGTTCGTGTAATCCATAAAATTAGACGGCATTTCTTGCGTATTCGCCGTGCAATTGCTTGACAAAAGCGGCTCTTGCGGACAACCGTAATTCGCGCCTCGATGCGGCGGCGTATCGTCCACAAAATCGTTTCCACAACTCGCATCGCCCCAAATGTGTTGCAAATTGAGCCAATGCCCGACTTCGTGCGTCGTCGTTCTGCCGCGATTGAAGGGCGGCAACGCGCTGCCTGTCGTTCCAAAATATCGAAAATCAATCACCACGCCGTCGGTGGCGGTCGGTCCGCCCGGATATTGGGCATAACCCAACCAACCGCTGCCGATGTTGCAGACCCAAATATTCAAATATTTTGATGCGTCCCAACCTGCCAAACCGCCGTAATCGGTTCGTTTCATGTTGTCGGTTGCGCCCCATTCAGGGGTTGAATTATATTTTCTTTCAATGCCATTCGTAGCGCGACCGTCGGGCGTGCGTTGTGCGAGGCAAAAATTGATGCCCACGTCGGCAGCAATGCGTTGAAAGGCAAGCGGCGTATTGACGCGGTCGGCATTTTGACGACGAAAGTCTTGATTTAAAACCTCGATTTGAGACTGGATTTGTGCATCGGAAATGTTTTCGGTTCCCGTATTCCACAACACATGCACGACGACAGGGATTGTAAAATCCGCCCGAATGCCCAAATTTCGACCCGATTCGGTAACAAAACGGCGCGTTTGTGCAGCAATTTCGGCGCGATTTTGAACCCATTCGGGCGTTTTGTGGGTTTCAAAAAATGATTCGGTCGAACAATTTCTTTGCGCGGGCAGTTCGTCACTCACAAAAGGCACTTGCGCCGACAAGAATAGCCCCCCCCCAGTATAAACGCCATTTTTCGACGAAAAACAAGCATTTTCAAGCAAATTGGAAATAAAAAAGGAAAAAATAGGCAGCCAAATGACCATCAAAACGGTCAAACGGATTCGATGGGCGCACGTTGCGCCCTTGCCATTTTGCCGAATACATGCAAAAATGGTTTGATTCATGGTGTTGTCTTTTTTTTAGCAGTGTGTTAAAATTTCTTTTCGGGAGGAAAAAGATTTTTCGAGAAAAATTAAAATTGTGAATGAAAACTTCGGTCAGCTTTTTTTCTTTTTGATGTCGTTGATGGCTTTTAAAAAAAATAAAAATCGAAGTTCCACCTGCTTTTTAAATTGCGCAGGCGGAACCCGAAACTTCCCACTAAACCATTTTTATTTCTTAAAAAAACTATTTATATTTTTAATTTTGATTTTTAAAACCTATTTTTATAAGCCTTTTATAAATCAAAAATGTATTCAATAATTTTGATGCGCAATGACTAATTTGCGTGTTTGCCAACGTTGTCCGTTGTAAAAAATCATCACCATATAAACGCCCGAAGGCAATTCTGAAACGGAAACGGTGGTTTCTGTCAATTTTCCAAAACTTGCCGACACCGCGTCCATGCGTTGCACCACTTCGCCCGTCAATGAGCAGATGACAATGTCGTGTGTTCCTTTTCCATCATTTTCAAAAGCAATTGTCGTCGTATAGCTCGTTGGATTCGGGAAAATTTTCAAAAAATCGCCATTCAACAATGCTTTTTGTGCGTCTGTTGC
>JBJOPA010000344.1:0-8066 GCA_046051005.1 Bacteroidota bacterium | reverse complement strand
CGAAACACTCGTCGGCAATTGTGCCGTCGGGTTGAGTTTGTTCCAAGCATAATTTTTATCATAACTTGTTACATTTGTTCCGTAAGAAACAACCGCATTCAAACCTTCTGATTTTTTCAATACGATATTGATGACACCTGCGATTGCGTCTGAACCGTATTGCGCAGCAGCACCGTCGCGCAACACCTCGATGCGGTCAACGGCAGTTGCTGGAATGGCGTTCATGTCTGTACCAACTGTACCGCGATTGACGGTTCCGTTTACGTTTACCAACGAAGATTGGTGGCGACGTTTGCCGTTCACCAAAACCAATACTTGGTCTGGACCTAAACCGCGCAATTGAGCGGGGTCAACGTGGTCAGTTCCGTCGGCAATTGCTTGACGCGAAGACTGGAAAGACGGCGCAACATAAGTCAAAATTTGATTGATGTCAATTTGACCCACTTCATTCACTACCGTTTGGAGTGGAATTACGTCCACTGGCACGGGGGTTTCGAGTTTGGTGCGCGTAGGGTTGCGCGAGCCAATGACGACGATGTTTTGCAATTCAAGACCCGTTCCGAGTGCAACGTCAATCGTGTTGTCTGTAATTGCCACTTCTTTCGACGTGTAACCCACAAAACTGAACACCAAAGTTTCTGCGTCGGCAGGCACTTCCAATTTGTATTTGCCTGCAAGGTCGGTAACGGTTCCTTTGACCGTGCCTTTCACCACCACCGACGCGCCAATGAGCGGTTCGTTGGTTTCTGCATCTGTGACCGTACCGTTAACCGTGCGTTGCGCAACGATAGCGGTTGTCGTTAGCATCAAAGCTAACATGAACATTGTTAAACGTTTTAACTGTTTCATTACAATGAGAGTTTAGTAAAAAAAAATGATAAAAAATGATAAAAAACACGCATTTCAACCTCCAAATACTGGGGGGGGGGCAAAAACGTAAGAATATTTTTATGTATAAAAAACGACTTTCCATCGTTCGTCAATGACGAAAGACGGACAGCCAAAAATATAGCAAAACCTTATTTTGGATTGAAAATGAGGAGATTTTTTTTGATAAATTTTTTGATAAATTCTTTGATAAATGACAGCTGTGATAGTTAAGTAAACTGATTCTATTCTTTTCGATGCAGTGTGATGTCCAAAATAACGATGTCGAAACAACCTTACAAAGGTAAAGACACTACTCAATATCTTGTATCATTATTAGGTATTTTTTTTTATAAATTTTTTTGTATTTAAAATATAATTATATCAAAAAGATGATTTGCAAAATTATAAATGGTCTCAAAAAAGCCCCCCCCCAGTATATTTTGCATTTTTTTCATAAAAAACGCATTTGATGTAAAAATTTTATTTTGAAAAAGGCGTTTTATTTTGATTAATATTTTTCAAAAGCATTTTTTTTAATTAAATATTTTTTCAATATTGTTAATGAAAGTCAAAATACGGTAAAAAAAAGGGAAAAAAATGATTGCACCGCAAATATAATTGTACTTTTGCGCTTGTTATTTTTTCAAAAAATATTGACGATTTTGGACGCTGAAAAATACAATCTTCGTGGGGTTTCCGCCAACAAAAACGAAGTTCATGCCGCTATTAAAAACTTAGACAAAGGGCTTTTTTCGACTGCATTTTGCAAAATTTTGCCCGATTTTGCTGCCAATAATCCCGATTTTTGCAACATCATGCACGCTGACACGGCTGGAACTAAAACCAGTTTGGCGTATTTGTATTGGCGCGAAACGGGAGATTTGTCGGTTTGGGAGGGCATCATTCAAGATGCGTTGGTGATGAATCTCGATGATATGGCGTGTGTTGGTTGCATTGATGACATCATCATTAGTTCGACTATTGGGCGCAATAAAAACCTGATTTCAGGCGATGTTGTCCGCACTTTGATAGAGGCAACGGTCAGTTTTGCGGAAAAAATGCGGGCTTTTGGCATCAATTTGCACCTCGCGGGCGGCGAAACTGCCGACGTGGGCGACATTGTTCGCACCGTTGATGTGGGCTTCACAGCCTTTGCGCGATTGCCCAAAAGTGAACTGATTGTTAATCGCATAAAATCGGGTGACTGCATTGTCGGGTTCTCGTCTTATGGTAAAGCATCATACGAAACGGGTTACAACGGCGGCATGGGTTCCAACGGTTTGACTTCGGCGCGACATGATGTTTTGGATCACCAATATGCTGCAAAATTTCCAGAAAGTTTTGACCCCAATACGCCGCCCCAAGTCGTATATGTCGGCTCGAAACGTTTGACAGAAACGATGCAGATTGAAAACGAAAAATTGACCATCGGCAAATTGTTGTTGTCGCCTACGCGAACTTATTTGCCCATTTTGAAAGCAATTTTTGACAAAATTGACAGAACAAAACTCAGCGGAATCATACATTGTTCGGGCGGCGGACAAACCAAAGTGTCAAAATTTGCAGAAAATTGTCACATCATCAAAGACGATTTGTTGCCTGTGCCACCACTTTTTGAACTCATTCAAGCGGAATCGCAAACCGATTGGCGCGAAATGTATCAAGTTTTCAACATGGGTCATCGGCTCGAAATTTACACCGATGAAAAAACGGCATCAGAATTGATAGACATTAGTAACCAATTTGGGGTAGCCGCTAAAATCATCGGAAGGGTCGAAAAACCGCGTTTATACTGGGGGGGGGCATCAGAAAGCTCCCAGCTGACTTTGAAAACGCCTTACGGAAATTTTGAATATTAAAAAAGGTCAAATACGTTGGAAAATTATTTTCAATGTGTTTTAAAATAAAAAATTGTGTAAATTCGTATTTCGTTAATTCATTCCGTAGTGAAATCGCTTCAAAAATAATTCATTTTTAAGGCATTCTTTTTTGGAAAAAGCCTCGAAAATGAATGAAAAAAGCGAAAATGCTTGGTTTTCGATATTTTTTTTACACATATTTTAATTTTAAACTTCAAAAAATACCTTTCAATGATTATAAGTTATTACTTTTGCGTTTCATAGTTTAAAAACTAATTTTTTAGTTTGCTATTTTTCACATGATACGCGCTACGAAGCACTATTTCAAAAAGGACAATTTTTTTAAGGATCTTACAACTCAATTGACCAACGACTTCAAAAAATCAATAAAAAATTTTAAAAAAATCGTTTTGGGTCTTCACTAAAATCTGCAACTATGGCAGGACAGATTAAAATCAAGAGAAATATTTTATTGTTGCTTTCGTTTTGGATTTTTGGCATTGCCAACGCCCAACGAGAGCCAAAAGATGCGGTCATTATCGGTAAGATTGACACGCCGCTTTCGCAAACGGTTTCGTTTTTGTATTCTAAAAACAATTACAATTTAGAACAAGGTTCGACTGATGCGATTGCTGACGCAGAAAATCTCTTCACGGCAAAAGTAAAATTGCGTCATGCGAGTGTTATTTTGATGCGTTATCAAGAACGGACGGTTCGGTTGTACGTTTCGCCCGGCGACACCGTTTGGTTGCGTTTTTCGGGTCTAAATCCAATGGAAACGCTCACATTTATTGGCAACAGCAATGCTTCTGCTCAAAATCGTTATTTGCATCAGTCTTTGTTGCAATTCAACGACTGGGTAAACGAAGCACCGATTAAGGAATTGATAGAGAAAAAAACACCCGAAGAATACCACAAAACATTAGACGATGTTTATCGTCGTAAGAAAGAATTTTTTGACAATTATTCAGCCGTCGAAAAAGAATATTTTTCACCTGAATTTTTAGACTTCGCAAATGCGGACATAGAATATTGGTGGGCTTATAACTTGATGCGTTATTATGATGTGTATGGATTGGAAAGCCCCGACCCGAATCATAAATTGAGAGAAAGTTATTTCGATTTTTTCCTAGAAATTGATTTAATTTCGTCCAAATCCTTGAACAACGAGCATTATTTAAACTTTTTGGACCTTTACGTGCGCTACGAACGCGACAAACGCGCCGCCACACTGGGGGTACAAAAAGTGAAAGAAGTAGTAGAAGAAAAAAATCTTCAAGTCACGTATTTGAAAGGCAAAGACCGCACGTTGCGCATGATAGAGTCGCCCGAAATTACGGGTCCGCCGCCAGTTGGTTATTTGCAACGCTTTGAAAAAGCACGTTATTTGAACCTCACGACGAGCGAAAGATATAAATATTACGATGCCGATAGCGTTTATGATTGTACATTTCACAAAGTATTGATGCCCAACACAAATCGCGAAGCGTGGCTTCCGAGTGCATTGGTGAATTTTGAATTGGAGTCAGAAGTGCAAAAAATACGTCGTCGCCGACTTTGTTTCGACGAGTCTTCTTTGATTTGTGGTTTCAATTTGATTTTGACGGAAAAAGTATTGCAATATGTGGTCGCTAAAAATATCATCTATGACTTTTTGCAAGATGATGTGGAATATGCGCAAAGTCGTGTTAATTTTTTCTCTAATAATAATCCGCATCTTGAATTTACGGACGACGTAAAATTGACGTTCAAAAATGTAAAAGAAGACAAAGCGTCTGGCATTTTGCGCCTTCGCGTTCCGCAGGCGATAGAGTTTTTGCCGTATAAAGATTTTAACAATCGTTATGTGTTGCAAAAAATCAATGAAACAAAATTGGTGTTTAATCACGCCAACCAACCTGTGATGGCAGGCAACGAGCCGCCAAAACCGCAAAATAATACGCCAGCTAGCAGCAACAATCAAAATACAACGTCTCCTCAAAAAGGCGAGTTTGGTTCCGTAGGCGGTGAAATCAAAACGAGAACAGAAGAAGAAGCAAAAGCAATCGCGCTTCAACAAGAAAATGCTCGTCTAGCGAGATTAAAAGAAGAAGCAGACCGCCAAGCGCAATTGAAAGAGGAGACTGCGAGAAAAGAATTTTTGGCAAAAGAAGAAGCCACTCGAAAAGAAGAAGAAGCGAAAAAAGAACTTTTGGCAAAAGAAGAAGCCGCTCGTCAAGCGAAATTGAAGGAAGAGGAAGAAGTGAAAAAAGCACTTTTAGCAAAAGAAGAAGCCGCTCGTCAAGCGAAATTGAAAGAAGAGGAAGAAGCGAAAAATACACTTTTGGCAAAAAGTGAGGTGGAAAAAGCGCGTTTGGCAAAAGAAGAAGAAGAAGCACGCCGTCTGCGAATTATAGAGGAAGGAATAAAAAGAGGGGATAAGATGAAGCCCGAAGGTTCGACTGAACTGGTTCCGGTGAAACCCAATTTTCCGCGTGTTGATGTTGGACAAGTGATTCAAATTCCAGCGGATTATAAAACAGAAACCACAGTTGGTGGCGTGAGAATTAAAGGTACGGCAGAGATTTCAAAAGAAGAAGTATTTCAGTTGGAAGAATGGATTTTGAGAGAAAATCCAAACAAAACAGAAATTTCTTATTTGGGTCCGCCCGTAGGCACTACGGCTTCGGTCGTGAGTTGGGTGGACATCAACGGAAATCCAGTGAATTTGGCTGATTTGGCAACCAAAACGGTTGTGTTAGATTTTTGGGCAAGTTGGTGTACGTCTTGTTTGTCTGAAATGGAAAATCATCAGCGCAGTTTGTTAGAAAAATATAAAGACAATCCAAATGTCGTCGTCATCTATGTGAATCGTGACAAAGATGAAGCCACGTGGAGAGCAACTGTACAGCGAAAAGGATTTACAAAAGGCGTTCACGTATATGACGTAGGACGTATTGCAGGAAATTCTTATTATCATTGCCCTTTGCTTCCGCAAAAATATGTGACTTACAATGGACGTGTTTTTTACAATTCATTCTACAAATCACAATTTAAAATGGAACAAATGATTGAAATTATTTTGGACGGTATGCCTAAATAAGTGCTGTTTTAAAAGTTTAATTGGATAAAAAAAAAGTCTTCTAAATGATTCGATGGAACATTTAGAAGACTTTTTTGATGCTTTTGAGGCAAATATACTGGGGGGGGGACTTTTTTTGAGAAAATGTTGAAATTATTTTTCTGAAATCAAATTATTCATAAATTCTACCAACAATCTTACGCCGTATGCGGTGGCGTTGCGATGTGTTCCAAATTCATTGGCGGTCATTGCCATCGAAGCGATGTCGAGATGCGCCCAACGCGGGTGTTTTTCCGTAAAAAATTCTAAGAATTTGGCAGCAGTGATGGCACCCGCAACGGGTTTATTTCCTAAATTTGTAATGTCTGCGACATCGGATTTTAGGTCTTCAAAGTAGCCTTCCCACATCGGCAATTGCCATAATTTTTCACCGCTTTCGATGCCTGCGGCTATCAATTTTTGGGCTAAATCTTCATTTTGTGTAAACAATGCGGCGCATTGGTAGCCCAACGCGGCGACTGCCGAACCCGTCAAAGTTGCCAAATCAATGACATAATCTGGCGCATAATTTTTGATGACATAAGCCAAGCCGTCAGCCAATACTAATCTGCCTTCTGCATCGGTATCAATAATTTCTATTGTTTTTCCTGAATAACTCGAAATTACGTCTGATGGTTTGTAGGCGTTGGCATCAAGCATATTTTCTGCCGAACAAACGATGCCGACGACATTGATTTTCAAATCTAACCGCGCTGCCAATTCAACGGCTCCCAACACGGCTGCCGCGCCGCCCATATCGGATTTCATCAGATACATATTAGCGGAGGGTTTTATGCTAACGCCGCCTGAATCGAACGTAATGCCTTTGCCGACGAGTGCGACGGTGGGTGCGTTTTTGCCGCCGCCCTTGTGTTCCATGACGATGAATCGAACATCGTTGACGCTGCCTTGCCCGACGGCGAGTAGCGCGTGTAAGCCCAATTTTTCGCAGCCCGCTTTGTCGAAAACGGTGGTTTCGTAATCGAATTTTTCGGCAGATTTTTCTGCCCAATTCGCCAGATGGACGGGCGTTTTGAAATTGGCAGGCGCGTTCACCAAATCCATCGCGCTCATTTGCGTTTCTACGGTAGTGCGCATTTTTTCGAGCGTTTTTTTCAAATTTTGGGCTTTTTCAAGGCTCAAAACATTCATAAATGCTTCGGAATGCGTAAAAGGGTGAATCCTACTGGGGGGGGACGTTTTGTGCAACGCCAAATTATACGCGCCCAACAACATGCCATTTACCGCCGCCGAAAGCATTTCGGACGATACCGCTACCGAAAAATAGCGAAAATCTAGGGTCAATTGGGCATGTAATCGGCGAGCGTGTTGGTAGCTAAACACCCGAAATGGCGCAATCAAATCTGCCGCAACAGTCGGCGGCTTCACACCCAAAAGACAAAATTTACGCCCGTCTTCCAACACAATTGGATAGCTTTCGCGTGGCTCGGCAGTAAAAATTTCTTGAATTTGTAAAATAATGTTATCTGACAAACCGTAATATTTGCCGAAGTCAGTAAGATGGGTGTTGAGTGCGTTGTTTTTGACAAACGGAACGACAAAACAGTCCGTTTTTTTGGATTCGTCAATGAAAATTTGCATTGTTGACAGCTTCTTTTTTTTGTTTTTTTTAAATAGAGTATTTTGAGTTCTGTAAAAGATTGACAAAGATAATATTATTTATACAAAAGCATTTTTTTTTATTTATTTTTTTGTAGGCACATTAAAAAAAAAGCGAGTCGCACTTGCGTACGACTCACCACAACAAATTATAATCCCATGAACATATTTCCTAATTGTATTTGACGCGCAGAACATGCACATCAAAAAAAAACATTGAAAGATGGTTTAAATCGTTTTCAGCAAGCCGTAGGGTGTAAGCATTCGGCAATGAAAAATTAAAAAAAAACACGTAAAAAAACGTTATTTCCTAGAAAAAAACGCAATTTTTTGGTGTTTGTACGTAGTGTTTGCTTTCTCAAAGCTGTTTTGGGCTGTCCTAAAATAGAACAACAAATTTTTTTGGTTAATTAAAAACACGGTCATGTTTTTGAAAAAAGACTACGGCTTACTGCAAACGACAATAAAACTATCCCATGAACTAATCCGATTGAAACGATTACACTTTTGTAAGTCGTCCATTTTCTAATTCATGTCACAAAGGTGAGGCTAAATTTGACGTAAAAAAAATACAAATATTGAGGTCAGTTTTATTTATTTTATAAATATTCTAATTT
>JBJOPA010000343.1:0-8225 GCA_046051005.1 Bacteroidota bacterium | reverse complement strand
TCTGACATTATTTTTTTCTTACTTTTTTACAAAAACGCCGCAAAGTTACGCCCATTTCTACAATTTTGCACCACTGATACTGGGGGGGGCGCATTTTTTACTAATTTTGTGAAATTTTTAGATAAAATAAAAATAATAATTTTAATATGAATGTACAGTTGAAACGACTTTTTGAGATGACCCAACGCCCGTCGCGGCGCATCATTGGCTTGATGTCTGGCACTTCGCTCGACGGTTTGGACGTGGCGTTGTGTCGCGTCACAGGCGCGGGAACGAAAACAGAAATCACCCTCGAAGCCTTTGAAACGGTGGATTATTCAGATGAAATAAAAAATGAAATTAGAACTATTTTTGCTAAACAAAGCATTGATTTTCAACATCTTACGCTTTTGAATGAATGGATTGGCAAGTTGCATGGTGCGTTTGTAAATCAATGTTTAGAAAAATGGAATATTGCCGCCAAAGACGTAGATTTGGTGGCTTCGCACGGGCAAACGGTGTTTCACGCGCCAAAAATTTTGCATCAAATTAGTCGTTTCGATAATGCGACTTTGCAAATTGGCGATGGTGACCACGTGGCGGCAACCACAGGCATCATCACGCTCGCCGACTTTCGGCAACGGCATGTGGCGGCAGGCGGAGAAGGCGCGCCATTGGCAGTTTATGGTGATTTTTTTATATTTACAAACGAAAATGAAAATAGAATTTTATTGAATATGGGCGGCATCGCCAATTTTACGTATTTGCCAAAAACGGGTGATGCGCAACGGGTTTTTGTGACCGACACAGGCACGGGAAATACGCTGATGGATGCCGTCACGCGCCGCTATTTTCCTTCCCAAAGTTTTGACCGTGATGCCGCGCACGCACGGGCGGGCAAGTGCGACCTCGAACTTTTGAACGCTTTGAAGAATGATGCTTTTTTTGATGCGCCGATGCCAAAAACCACTGGACCAGAGCTTTTTAACGAAAAATATGTAGAAAAAGCTGCCAAAAATGCCAATTTTAAGTTGCCAAAGCCAGTCGCCGACGAAAAATATACCCCCCCAGTATATCAGCGAATTTGTAATGTGTTGGCGACGTTGGTGCATTTTTCGGCAGAAACGATTGCCCAAGCCATCGAAAAAACGATTGGCGAAAACGCCGATTTCAACATCTACATGAGCGGCGGCGGCATGCACAATCCGTTGTTGGTCGAAACGTTGAAAACGCTGTTGCCACATCAAAAATTTGGAAAAACCGACGATTTGGGCATCAACGGCGATGCGAAAGAAGCCATTTTGTTTGCCTTGCTCGCCAATGAATGTTTGATGGGTGGCGAAACAAATTTTGGCAGTCGCGAAGGCGTTCCGAGTGTGACAATGGGTAAAATTTGTTTCCCAAAATAATTAAAAATTTATTTTTTTTTAATAGGTGTTGATTTCATAGCCAAAATATTTGCGATATTTGCACTTTGAAAACATTTTTTTTGAAAGGAAAATAGAAAAATAATATTCTAAAATGGGTTATATCTCGCGCCGATTGGCGGATTCGCCGCGTGCATTGAAGGTTTATCAATATACGAAAAAGATTTTTATTTATATGTTTATCGCTCAATTTGTTTACATCATTTTGGGACGATGGATACCGATTTGGACAACGCCCACCATCATTTGGGAAGCGACGGCAGGCGGAAAAACCATCAAAAAACAATGGATTTCGATTGATAAAGTGTCGGACAGCATGAAAGAAGCCGTTTTAGCGAAAGAAGACCAAGTGTTTATGGAGCATCACGGGTTCGATTTTGAGGCAATCGAAAAGGCGATGGAATATAACAAACGTCACAAAAAACGCAAGCAAGGCGCGAGTACGATTAGTCAACAAGTGGCGAAAAATGTGTTTTTGTGGCAAGGACGAACGTGGTTGCGCAAGGGTTTGGAGGTCTATTTTACGTTGATGATTGAACTTTTTTGGTCGAAAGAACGCATTTTAGAGGTCTATCTCAACGTGGCGGAAATGGGTAGTGGCGTTTTTGGCGCGGAAGCTGCGGCGCAAACCTTTTTCAAGAAAAGCGCGGCAAAACTGAATCGGTCGGAATCGGCATTGATTGCGGCAAGTTTGTCGAATCCTAAAATTTTTAAAGTGGATAATCCGTCGCCACAAATGTTGAAAAAACAACGCTGGATTATCAGAGAAATGGAAAATGTGGAATGGGAAGACTAAACACGCACCCCCCAGTATAAGTCCCCCCCAGCCCCCCCGAAGGGAGGGAGAACTCCTCAAATCCCCCCGAAAGGGGGAAGTAGGATATTTTTTGATAAAAAAAACGTCATTTTCAAGCATTTTGCCCAAAAGTGACGTATGATAACGGATTGAAAAAATTTAATTTAATAATCAGTTGTGTTCTCCATTAAAAGATGGGAACGATAAAAAAGTGAATATTTTTTGGGCTTTTTTTTTATTTTTCTACAATTATTGACGATTTTCAAAACGAAATAAGTGGATTTTTTTGACTAAAAATTTGTTTTCGTTGCGCCAATTTGTTCAAAAAAGCCTTGTGCGCGGGCGTATGCGGGTTGCGCGGGCGATGTTGTTCCATTTCTAAAATTTGTATAATTTCATTTCCAATTTGTTGCGTTTTTGGCGCAAAAAAGGTTTGTTCAAATTTCTGAAAAATATAATCAATTGCTAGGTTTGAAGGGTGGGCGAGGTCGTCGGCATAGAAACGATAATCGCGTAGGTCGTCCAATAAAATTTCGTAGGCGGGAAAATAAAACACAGATTCGGGAAATAATTTGGTCAATTCGTCAATTGCCAAAATTAAAGTTGATTTGCTCCTTGCGTTTTCTGCAAATCCATCTTTCAAATGTCGAACGGGACTGACAGACAAAATGACTTTCAAATCCTGTTTTTCTGCTAATAATTTTTCTATACTTTTCTTCAAAACCGCAACACATTCGGCGACCGACAATCGCCGCCGATGAAATTGCGCTGCCGCTACGCGATGACAATTGGCAACCACGCGACCCGATTCGCGATGCTCAAAAACCCACGCCGTTCCAAGTGTCAAAATCAAGCGATTGGCATTTTTCCAGAAAAAATGGGCTTCTGAAATGGCTTTTTGCGCACCCCCCAGTATATCCGCCTTTTCGACGCTCGAAAATTGCCCGTGCAGGCGAAAAGATTGCCACAAATATTGGTCAAAAAAAATATCTGTTTCCGAAAACGTATAATTTCCAGTTATCATGTCTAAACTTTCCGCCAACGAAACGGGATTGAAAACAATGCCCGTCGGATTGGTCAAAATGGGCAACTTTCGTTGCGCCAGCCGTTCGCCCATGTTCTCCGCAAAACACGAACCCAATGCCAATGTCGGCGTGTCATAACCTATCTCAAAATTAGATTTATCACTTTCAAAAATTGTTCTAAAATCTATCATTATCAATTTATTATAAATTTTTATAAAAATAATACAAAAAAATGACGCGGATACTGGGGGGTATGTCTCGCGTCATTTTTTTGAATAAAAATCTTATTTTTTTGCATATTTTTAGGCATTTATTGCGTCTTCGCGGTCGCGTTGCGCCTCGAAAAGTTCGTAATAAAAACCGCGTTTTTCTAACAAACTTTCATGCGTTCCTTGTTCTGCGATTGCGCCATCTTCCAAGACAATAATTTTATCGAATTGCAACAAACCATAGATTCGGTGGGTGATGATGATGGTCGTTTTGTCGCCCAAAGCGGTGTTGAGATAGCCCAAAATGGCTTGTTCGGTCGCCGTATCCACCGCCGAAAGGCAATCGTCGAGCAACACAATATCGGGTTGTTTTGCCAATGCCCGCGCAATGGAAACGCGCTGTTTTTGCCCGCCCGAAAGCGTCACGCCGCGTTCGCCGACCATCGTATCGAAGCCATTTGACAGTCCAACGATGTCGTCATAAACGGCAGCATGTTTTGCAAAATCTTCTACTTCGGCGCGACTCATTTCGTGGCTTGCGCCAAAGGCGATATTTTGTTCGACGGTTTCAGAAAACAAAAATAAATCTTGTGGCACATAGCCCACATGTTGGCGCAATCGGTTGACAGACACCTTTTTGAGGTCGGTATGGTCAATCGAAATCGTGCCTTCGGTGGGGTCGTACATGCGCACGAGCAAGTCTGCGAGGGTTGTTTTTCCGCTTCCTGTTCGTCCGATTATCGCCATTCTTTCGCCTTTTTTGAGCGAAAAAGTAATATTTTTTAACGCCTCAATGCCCGTATCTGGATATTTTAGCGAAACATTTTTAAACTCAATATTGCCATCAAAACCTTTATTTTCAAGGCTTTTGTCCACATTTTCGCTAAAAATAGCGGGTTTTGTGTTCAAAAATTCGTTGATTCGTTTTTGCGACGCGGCAGCTTGTTGCGCCAACGAAGCCGTCCAACCGATGGACGTAACGGGCCAAGTCAACATGCTGACATAAATCATAAATTCAGCAATATTGCCATACGTAATTTCATGCGAATTGATGATAATCAGCCCGCCGACATAAATCGTCAAAATCATGCTCGCGCCAATCATAATGAGCATAATTGGGAAAAAAGCGTTGTCAATTTTTGCCAAATTGAGCGTTTTTTTTCTAAAACTATTGCTTTCTTCGAGGAAATGGGCATTGCTCAAACCTTCTTGCGCGTAGCTTTTGATGACTCTGATGCCCGAATACGCCTCTTGCGCTTCGGACGTGAGGTCTGAAAGTTGGGCTTGAATGGCGGTGCTGCGCTTGTGAATTTGGTCGCTGACATAGTAAATCGCCAACACCAAAAACGGAAGCGGCAACAACGAGAAAAAAGTGAGCTTCGGGCTGATGGCTAACATCGAATAGATGGTGAGCGAAAACAGCGAAATCAGATTCACGCCATACATCAAAACGGGACCAAAATAGTTGCGCACTTTGTTGACATCTTCGGTCACGCGGCTCATGAGGTCGCCCGTTTTGTTGCGCCGATAAAAGGCGAGGTCGAGTTTTTGATAGTGGTCAAAAATTTCTTTGCGCATGTCGTATTCCACCAACCGCGACATGACAATCAAACTTTGTCGCATGAAATACATAAAAACGCCCATCAAAATGGCAAAAAGCAATACCAAACCGCCAAAATAGAGCAGTTCGCGCCCAATTTCGACATATTCTGGGCTATCGTATTGCAATTTTTTTCCCTTCATAAGTTCCAATTTTTTTACCACCGTGTCGAGCGCGTGGCGCAACATGCGCGGTTGCAAAATCCGAAAATAATTGGAAAGATTGACAAATAAAATGCCGCCCAAGACGTGCCATTTATATCGAACAAAAAAACGATTTAGGCTGGCTAACTCTTTCATATTTTTAATTTTTTTGAAAATTACGACTATTTTAACGTTTTTTTGAACTAAAAGTTTTGAAAAACGAAGGACGGGGTCAAAATTATGGGTTTTCGGGTTTGGATACTGGGGGGGGGGCATTTTGCGCATCTTGGAAGCGGCGCATGAGTTTTTTCATGCCGCGTTCGATTTCAGAATATTCTAATATTTCACGAGCGGTGAACATAATGAGCCATGCAAAATGCTGATTACCAGGCATTTTTGCATACACATTTTTTTTATAGAGTCGAAAAGCCTCGCGGGTGCGGCGGCGCAAGAGGTTGCGGTCAACGGCGCGTTTGAAATGTTTTTTTGGAACCGCGATGGTGATTTGAAAAGGCGCGGCTTCGACCGATTCTCGCAACTCGGGGTTTTCCAACCAAACCAATCGCAAAGGATAAGCCGCTACCGATTTGCCCGTTTTGAACATGGCGGCAATCACTTTTTTGCTCTTCAATCGCTCGGCGCGACGGAATTTTTGGTCGCTAAAATCGGTTTTTTCCATCAAAAAATCTTAAAATGTATTTTTAATAAAAATTAAAAATAAAAACACAAAAAAGCGAATAGAATGACATTCGTCTTTTCTATTCACTTTTTTTATGATTCGATTTTTGTTTCGCCTCGCTAAAAATAGTAAAATCGAAACAAAAAAAACACGCTTTTCGCTTAATTATTTCAAACGTTTTTCGTCCGAAACGGTCAATTTCCAACGACCAGCAGCGCGGCGACGTGCCAATACTCTGCGACCGTTTTTGGATTCCATACGTGTGCGGAAACCGTGCTTGTTTGCGCGTTTGCGGCGCGAAGGTTGAAATGTTCTTTTCATCGCTAAAAAAATCTAAAATATGATAAAAAATTTTTTATTTCTTTTTATTACTTTTGCATCGCTTTTTCAACCTGCTTTTTAAAACAATTGACTAATTTTGCAAAAGTCCCGCAAAATTAATGCGTTTTTACCAATTTACAAAAGAAATTTCAAAAATAGTGAGAAAATATTTTTTTTATATTTCTTTGACCCTTTTTTCAACCTTTTTTACAACGATGTTCACGACCTGCAAACCGCCGTCGCGCAACGTCCAAACTGCGTTTTATTATTGGAAATCTGCCCTACAAATCACCGATTTTGAAGCCGACTTTCTAGAAAAAAAGCAAGTAAAACGCCTTTTTTTGCGCAGTTTTGACGTGATACTGGGCGGTGCGCATGGCGCAGTCCCAACGCCCGTTGTGGATTTGTCGGACACCAATTCGCTCCAAAAATTGGTCGAATTGAAAACAAAAAATGGATTGGAAGTCGTTCCCACAATTTTTATTGCCAACCAAATTTTTAAAGAAAAAAAAGAGGATTTGCCTCAAAAAATTGTGTTGTTGCTTGAAAGGATTTTTAAAAACAAAATTTTATTTCAAGAAATCCAAATTGATTGTGACTGGACAAACGAAACACAAGCGGCATATTTCGATTTTTTGAAACAATTGGCAGCCCAAAGTCAGCGAAAAATAAGTGCGACCATTCGGCTGCATCAGGTCAAATTTTTTGAAAAAACTGGTGTGCCGCCCGTCGTGCGCGGCACGTTGATGGCATATAATGTAGGCGATATGGAAACGGCTGAAAATTCGATTTTGAACGAATCCGATTTGCAATCTTATTTGAAAAATTTTGAATCTTATCCATTGCCTTTGGACGTGGCATTGCCGATTTATGCGTGGGGTGTTGTCGTGCGCGACGGGCGTGTGACGCGACTCATCAACGGCATTTCGGCGGCTGAGATGCCCCCCCCCAGTATAGAACCCAAAATAAAGCAAATTTCGCCTAATTCTTACGAATTTGAGGCAGATATGTATTTTAAAAGTTATTATTTTTATAAAAACGACCGCCTTCGGCTTGAATCTATTTCGTCCGATTTGCTGTTGTCTTCTTCAAAATTATTGTCAGAAAAAATAAAAAATCGGGACTTGACGCTCACTTTCTACCATTTAGATTCCGTAAATTTGGCGCGATATGAAAAAGATTTTTTTGACCAATTGGTGGCTACGTTTCGGCGTTAGTGTTTCTTTGGCGTTGTTGTCGCCCCAGCGCGTGGGCAAGGCGGCGTGTGTGGTGGGCGATGACCAAGACCGCAACTACTCGTTTTTGACCAAAGATTTGGCGTTGGTGGACGCGCCAAGTTATGCCCCTTTTTTGATGCAAACCGACGAATTGTTGCATCGTTACGAAGCCCAAGAAGCCCGCCAAACCCACGATAATATCTGGGAATGGCGCGAAAAATTGTGCGACGTAGCGGACAGCAACGCCGTGCGACAAGTCATTTACGAAACATCATCTGACGATATTTTTGATATGTTGCAGGCGGCGCGAAGCAAAAATGCACGCGGACATCGGCTTTCGGGCAATCATTTTGCCGATGCATTGGTCAAAAATGGCTGTACGGAAACCCTCGAATATCTCATTTTTGCCAAAAAATGCGAGCCTTTGGTGACAAAAATAGACGAATGGAGCAATAAAACGCAAGACCAAGCCGAAATGTACACGTTGATTAACGAAGGGCGAGATTTGTTTTTCACCTTCAAATCGCCGTTCATTCGCTTGCGTTGCGCCTATCAAGTCATTCGTTTGGCGCATTATGTGAGAGATTTTCAAGCGGCAATGACATTATACAACGAACTAATACCAAAAGTGGACGACCGCGTGGTCAGCGTCGTGAAATGGTGGGTTTTGGGGCATCGCGCAGGCATTTTGCAAGCATTGGGCAAACGGGCAGAAGCGGCTTATTATTTTTCGTTGGTTTTCAAAAATTGTCCTTCCAAGCGCGAATCATCGTTTCGGAGTTTCGATATTCGGACAGAGGCGGAGTGGTTGTCGTGCCTCAATTTTTGC
>JBJOPA010000342.1:0-3630 GCA_046051005.1 Bacteroidota bacterium | reverse complement strand
ACGACCACGTTTGCTTGAAACAATTGGTCATGCTGACAGTTAAAGAACTGCCCGAACCAAAACCTAAAAAGAAATAAAAATGAAGCAATGAAAAAAATAAAAATCCTATTCGTTCTACAAATATTTTATGCCGTTTCTTTTGGGCAGAAATTAAATTTGGAATTAAAAAAAGAATTAGACAGCCTATATGTTTTAGACCAAAAATATAGAATACTATTGTTTTCTGATTCAATGAAAACGAAACAAGATTCTATTGCCGACTCATATCACGTATCTAAACAAGAATTGAACGATTTTTTAATAAATAAACTTCAAAAAACAGATTCCTCCAATCTATTTCGTGTTAAAGAACTCATTAATAAATTTGGATATCCCGGCACTTCATTGGTGGGAACGCCTACAAATGAGGCTACTTTTTATATCTTACAACATTCACAAGATATTGACAAATATTTAAGAATAATAAAAAAGGCAGCCCAAAAAAAGGAACTTCCATTCAAGTTTTACGCTATGATGTTAGACCGTTCATTGATGTACAAAGGCAAAGAACAAGTTTACGGAACACAGGGAAAAGGATTTGAAACAATGAATCCTCAAAGCAATCAAAAAGAATTTAAAATAATAATTTGGCCCATCAATAAGCCAAAGTCAGTCAATAAAAGAAGAAAAAAAGCAGGATTTGATGATACCGTAGAAGAAAACGCAAAAAAAATGGGAATAGAATATATTGTTTTAACAATAGATGAAGTCTTGAAAATGCAAAACAACAATAAATAAAATATTCAAATAATAATTAAAGAAAAAATCCGCACGAAATTGAAGTCTAAAAGTATCAAAACACTGGGGGGGGTAATTAAATAACCAAAACAGATTTCAATACCGTTTCGAGCGATAATTGATAAGCATTCAGATTTAATAGGTTCAACTAAACGTCTTTAAAAAATATAATGATGCGTTTTTTCTTATTGATATTTTTGTTTTTGGCAATAGAATCCGCAACTTTGGGACAACAAAAAAAAGTGGACAACAGCCGACCAGATACGATTGTTTTTCGAGATACCATTCATTTTGTAGTCGCCGATTCGTTTGCGCACGACTTTGGAAATGTGCCGCCCATCAATCAAAGATTGACAAAATATTTAAAATATATTGGACATGACACCATCATCATCGTGCGGGCGTGGACGGGCGACCCACATTTTATTTGTGATTATCCCCGAACGCCGTTGACACATGGAACCGTTTTTCCTATCACTTTTTGTTTTTATTTTCAAAGCAGAAGTCATCTTTTTAGGAAAGTTATGGGCATCAATCTTTCCAACGGAAACGTCATTTCTTTTAAATTTCAAGGAAATATCGAAGAAAAAGCCGTTTCAAAAGAATAAATTCTCCAAAAAAAGTACCCCCCCAGTATATTTCATCAAAAAAGGGCATCAACACAATTTTGTTGATGCCCTTTTTATTTTTTGCTGTAAAAAAAAATAAATTAATCCGCCGATGCCAAAAAGTCGGTCAAATAGGAATAACGCGGCATCAATTTTCCATTTTTACAAATGGTGGCGCGTTCTATCACATCGCTGTGGCTGTCTTCCACCAAAAACGGAAGAATATTTTCAATAAATTGATGTCCGAAAAACTCACTCGCATCGCGTGGCAATTCGTTTGGCAAATTATCAACAGTCATCATATCAACGGTGTATTGTCGAAACGGCTCGGTTTCGACGGCACGAAGCGGGTCAAATCCAAAAAAAGGCGACTCGATGGTCGAGGCTTTCAAGGTCGCGGGGATAGACGAATGCGGCACAATGTCGCAAGTTACGTCCGCAATGACCTTAATTTTGAACGACGGCGACCGCATTTCCGAAGAATTGAAAAACATCGGCGCGTTTTCGTCATAAAAAATTCCATTTATCAACAAATCTGTACAGCGATAATATTCCGCAAAACGGCTTTCGTAACGACCCGGAAACGCATAAAATTCGTCTTTGTCAAACGGCAATCCGTCGCGACGACGCACATAATCCACCGCCGCCAATTGCGTAAAAATCGGACGACCGCGAAACTGTTGCGTCAAAAAATCATCGGGCGAAACGTTCCGAAAACCCATGTCGCGCAACACTTCTGCCGCCCCATTCGCCACGCGCCCCGTCCCCGTCACGACCGCACGCATGAAAGGAAATTTTAAGTCGCGATAAACGGCTTGCGCCGCGCTGTAATCGTGCAAATGGTGCATGCGCGGCAACATAAATTTGCCCGTCCGCAAACCCCAGCCCATCACGCCGTTGTGTGCGCCTACCATGCCTGCAAAGCGTCCAAAAGCAATCAAACGATTACTTCTGCTATCTGTAAGCAATTCATAATCAATTACTTCTGTTGAATTTTTCAACATCGCCTGCAACAGCTTTTTGTTGTGAACTTGCTTTTTGACGGTGTGCGAAAAGAAAAAATATTTTTTATTGGGCAACAACCAATCAATTGGCACTTCTTTGATGCCCATCAAAAGGTCGCAATCGGCGATATTTTCAGTCAATTCTATGCCTGCGGCGCGGTAAGAATCGTCGTCAAAACAACGCCCTGACGACGGTTGCGCCACGATTTGAACCGACGGAAAACGCTCCATCACGGCGCGACATTGTTTGGGCGTAAGTAAAACACGGGCATCGGTTGGGATTTTCCCTTCTCGAATTAAGGCAATTTTTAGCGGTTTCATGATATTTTTTTTAAAATGATTTTATAACTTGGTTTGAAAAATATTTTTCCCAAAAAGCTGTTTTTTTTTAACCTTTGTTTAAAAAAGTGGGCAAAAGTAAACTTTTTAAATAAAACAAAGTTATAGAGAACATATATTTTGCTGTAATTTTGCAGCGTTTTTTTTTAGTTTTTTAATTGATTAAATATTTTTATGATAACTGTCATTTCAGCGACCGACCGCGTGGGCGCGAATACGCACGTGGTGGCGACTCAAATTTTTGAATCGTTGACACAAAAAACAACCGAAACCGTCAAATTCCTTTCGTTAGAAGATTTGCCCGCACAATTTAGCGGCAATGCGATGTATGGAAAAGAAACCATTGACCCAAAAATTGCCGATTTAGAAGACGAATTTATGGTGGAAGCAAATAAATTCGTATTTGTTATCCCAGAATATAACGGCTCATTTCCCGGAATTTTAAAACTTTTCATAGACGCTTGTTCCATTCGAGACCGAAATCGAATTTTTAAAGGAAAAAAAGCTGCCGTCGTAGGCGTAGCGAGTGGTCGCGCAGGGAATTTGCGTGGATTGGAACATTTCACGGGCGTTTTGAATTATTTGGGAACCGTCGTGTCGCCCAATCATTTGCCAATTTCGTCGGTTCATACGCTAATTGACAAGCAAACAAAACACTTGCACGATGCCGCAACCATCAAAATATTAGACGCATTTAGCGATGAAGTTATTGATTTTTAATAACTTGAAAATCTTTTTTTATTCCTAAAAAAACAGCCTTTTGCACGTGCGAAAGGCTGTTTTTTTTGTCAAAAAATTGAAAAAAAAGGCATTTATACTGGGGGGGTGCTTTTTTTGAACAAAAAATAAAAAAATGAAGCAGATTGAATAAAAAAATATTTTTATCTTTGCCCAATAAATTA
>JBJOPA010000341.1:0-8513 GCA_046051005.1 Bacteroidota bacterium | reverse complement strand
TGACCGTCGGATACTGGGGGGGGGGCTTTCGTGGGCGTTTGTGTTGGCGGGAACCGTTGGTTGGCGAATTTGGGTGACAAATTACAATGAAATCCATCATTCAACGCCATTTTTTCTTTCTAAAATTATGCCCATTTGGAAAACTGATGGAGAAGATAGATTGAGAATTTGGAATATGTTTGCAACCCTTTGGCACAAACACATTGCCTTCATGGGTTTTCATGTTGCAATTATTTTATTGGCGTTGTCCTTAACCATTCATTTTTTTCAAAAAAGAAAAGAAAAAAACTCTTCCTTCGCGGGAATTGAGGCTTCTCCCTCCCTTCGGGGGGGCTGGGGGGGGACTTACTGGGGGGGACATCTTTTGGTGTTTTCATGGCTCGTTTTGCTTGGAAATTTGACGTATTTATCGCTCTGGGCAATTCAATTGGAGCATCACGATTATTATTTCATCGAAACATTTACTTTCCCCGCAGCAGTTTTACTTTGGTTTGCTGATTTTTGGAAGCATAAAAAAAATATACAAAATATTGTAAACCAACGAATTATATATTCTTTATTTGTTGTTTTTTTAGCATTTAATGTTGCGCATAGCTACGAGATTATTTGGAAAGTGCGTTATGAAAAAACGAATCCGTTTGTAAAAGATGCGCCGATGATAACGCCGCATAAAAACGAATTGCGCAACTGGCTGACAACAAACGGCGTGGCAAAAAGCGATACGATAGTGACGTTGCCCGACGGAACGCCCAATCATGTGTTGTATTTTTGTAATAGAGTGGGGTTGTCGCGCTACAATTGGGGCGTTGGGAAAGGTGCGCCGCGTGTTGCGTGGTTGCGTTCGCTGGTGCGCGAGCGCGGGGTGAAATTTTTGGTCATCACGGATTTGCAGGATTCCGCTTGCGACAGCGTGCGAAATGCCTTGCCAAAACCCATTTCGACCTTTGAAAATTCCATTTTTTTATACGATTTGAGAAATTTTTAAAAAAAAGTCAAAAAAGCCACCTAATTTTTCGGCGGCTTTTTTGACTTTTTTTTAATCCATTAAATATTAATTTCTTTCAAGTAAATAGTGAAAAACCTTCTCGAAAGTCGTTTTTTTGAATCATCGAAGGCAAACATACTTTCTATTTTTAAATTTTATAAGTCGAACGTATGATTGCAAAAAACCAAGATTCAGGCAGCAAACGGCGCAATGGCAACAACAAATTGGCAGGGAAACTTGTCGCGTAGCGCAATCGCCAATTATTAGACGTGGCGGCTTTCAAAATCACGCCTGCCACGATTTCAGGTGCGGCTCCCTTGTCACCAGCACCTGTCAAAAGGTCGTCGGCTTTCTTTAATATGTTGTCGTAAGCTGCATCATTTTCAGGTTTTACAAAATGACGACTGCTGCCATAAAATTCAGTTTTTATCGCGCCCGGTTCCACAATTTTCATTTTTATGTTAAATTGACGCAACTCATACGCCAAACTTTCCGAAAAACCTTCGACTGCCCACTTCGTTCCATGATAAATTGAATAGAGAGGAAATGTAATGCGACCACCCACTGATGCAATTTGTACAATCGTGCCGCCGCCTTGTTTGCGCATCGCGCCAATCGCTTCGCGAGTGACGCGCATGAGACCGAAGACATTTGTATTAAATTGTTTTTCAATAACTTCGTCGCTCATGGCTTCAAAAACACCGTCCACGCCGTAACCAGCGTTGTTAACGACTACGTCCACGCGCCCAAAAGCCGCAATTGCGGTCTCAAAAGCCATTTTTATACTCGTCGAATCAGTCACATCAAGTTTGACCAAACGGACGTTGGCAACTCGAATCAAATCTAATTCTTTTTCTGGGGAACGCATGGTTGCCACTACATTCCAGCCCGCTTGGGCAAAAATTATGGCAGCAGATTTTCCAATACCTGAAGAAGTTCCAGTAATTAAAACCGTTTTTTTCATAATAAAATATTGTTTTTTAAGGTTTTTTTAAATAAAAATTTTTAATTTCGACAAAAAAGTTTTCTAAATTCACACTGATATTTTCTTAACGTCTCTATTTCAAGTTTGAAAAATAAACGAAAAAAAAAAATGCCCCCCCCCAGTATAAAGTCACTTTTGAACCATCTTTTTTATGGATTTCGATACAAAGATACAACCTTTTTAAGTTTTTCAAATATTGTGATAAAATATTTGAAAAATCTATATTTTTGTAATTCAAAATTTTATTATTCAAGTCATATTTCCTTTTTATCTTTGCAAGAAATTTACCTAATTATCAACAAAAAAAAATATGAAATTACGAATTGCGCAACCGACTGATTTGACGGGCGTTTTGGCGTTGCAGGAAAAATATTTATTGACCAACACGCCCGCCGCCGCTCGCGCAGGAGGTTTTGTAACAACGCCTTTCACGGCTTCGCAAATTGAAATTGTGCTATCGCATCAAGAATTATTTGTGGCAGAATTGGACGATAAAATTGTGGCGTATGTGTTTGCGGGCGCGTGGGATTTTTGGTCGCAATGGGCAATTTTTCCCTTTATGTCAAGCCGTTTGCCGCATTTGGACTACCAAAATCGCCCTTTGACGACCGCCAACACGTTTCAATACGGTCCCATTTGCATCGAAACTTCGCAACGCGGAAGTGGACTTTTCCCTCAAATTTTTGACTTGATGCGCTCCGAAATGCAATCCAAATTTCCAATTGGCATTACATTTATCAATCAAATAAACCGCCGTTCCTACGAGGCGCATACCAAAAAATTGGGCATGGAAGTGATTGATAAATTCCATTTCAACGGCAACAATTATTACACCCTCGCGTTTGATACTTCCAAAAGCGTTTTGGGCTGACAAAATTGCACCCCCCAGTATATCGCCCCGAAAGAAGGAGGAAAATGTTTTTTTTGAAAAAAAAGTGCGATTTAGTTGTAAAAACCAATAAAATGCTTACTTTTGCATTTGAAGTTTGCTTCGTCGGGCTTCTTATTTTTATTTTTTAACATACTTAACGTCAATTCATTTTTTTGTTGAAAACGTTTTATGAAAAAAATACAACATGGTTTGATTTTTGATGATGTGTAAAATAGTGTTTTTATGACTTTTATACAATTATTAAAAAACAATAAAAATAAAACCATGTATGTTTTCAAATTGTTTTTGACAACAGCATGTGAGCAATCATCAAATTTTTTATGGGCATTGTAGTTTCTCTTTTGAATCACAAAGGCGGTGTCGGCAAAACGACCAGCACCATCAATATCGGAGCAGGTCTTGTCGAACTTGGCAAACGAGTGTTGTTAATTGACCTCGACCCGCAAGCTAATTTGACACTTTCGCTCGGTATTCCGCGCCAAAAAGTGTCTATTTACGAGGCTTTGCGCGGGGAAAGCGATTTGCAACCCTTCCAATACAAGGAAGGAATGGACGTTATTATTTCGACGCTCGACCTTTCGGGTGCGGAAATGGAATTGATAAACGAAGCGGGTCGCGAATATATTTTGCGCGAATTATTGACTGCCGTGATTGACGATTATGATTACGTGTTGATTGATTGCCCGCCATCGCTTGGTTTGTTGACGCTCAACGCGCTCACGAGTAGCCAATATGTCTTGATTCCGTTGCAAACCGAGTTTTTGGCGTTGCAAGGCTTGGCAAAAATTAAGCAAGTGATTGACAAAGTGAAGTTGCGCCTCAACAAAAATTTGGACATCGGCGGCGTTATCGCCACCATGTACGACTCGCGCCGCGTGTTGAACCGCGATGTGGTCGAAACCATTCACAAATATTTCGGAGAAAAAGTATTTAGCACTTATATCCGAGACAATGTGGCGTTGGCGGAGGCTCCGGCACAACGGAAAGATATTTTTGCCTACAACCACAGGTCGTCTGGTGCAGAAGATTATTTGTCACTTTGCAAAGAATTGTTAGCGCGAACAGAAAATGTAAGCGTTTAGAGATAAGGAAAACAATTAATAGAATAGTCAAAAAATTGTAATTATAGTGGCTAAAAAGAATTTTTCAAACGGCTTGGGCAGCATTTTTGATGCCAACGATGCACAAAATGAAGCGGCAATTGTCGGCAATGAAGCCGATGAAATGCCGATTCGTGCAGCGCGCCGAACAACCAAAAATTTTACATCTGACCTCGATTCCCTTTTTCAAGATGCTTTGACCGAAGCCATTGATACGAAAAAAACAGCATTCTCGTCTGACCAAAATGCACTCGATGATGCCAAAAATCGCTATCGAAAACCATTGAGCGGACTTGATGCCTTGATTCGACAAACCTCCGATGCCTCGCTTACGGAAATGGAATTGGCTCCCGTCAAACGCATTACGCTCATGTTTGACAATGCAAAAGTTGAAAAATTGAAAAACATCGCCCGACGCGAACGCTCGTATATGCGCGACATCGTCCAAAATGTAGTTGCCGATTTCATCGAAAATTATGAAAGAAAAAAAGGCGCAATCAATTGATAATGAAGTATTAATAAATGATATTATTTTGTTTTTTGAATAAAAAAATAGAAAAAAGATGCCCCCCCCAGTATAAAAGCACTTTTTTATCAAAATTGTATCATTTTTTAACATAATATAAAATTAAGTTTTACAAAAAAGGCAATTCCGCATTTGGATTTGCCTTTTTTAGTTTCCACAAATTCGTTGGCTTTCAGATGGATATTCCACAACCTTTTCGGATTTTTTATAATACGACGATTCACCCTGCGCTGATGCGGCTCGAAAGCGAGCGCAAACAGCTTTGGCGTTGGATTTTTATAGCGGCAATCGTCGCTATTTTGCTGTTTATTGTCTTCACCGTTGTGGCGGTTCCGATGTTATGGTATTTTTATGGCTTGGGTTTGGTTGGTTTTTTTGTTTGGTGGTCGGGCAAAGTGACGGCGTTTAAGTTGCATTTTAAACCTAATATCGTAAATTTAGTAATAGATTATATTGACAATGCATCTAACATCGGTACGCTCGAATACAAGGTAAACGCTTCCATTTCTAAAAAAACGTTTCAACAAAGCCGACTTTTCAATTCCGCGATGCCCGAATTTGTGGGCGAAGACTACATCACAGGTACGATTGGTGAATTGGCGTTTGAAATGAGTGAGTTGTCGGTGATGAATTTTTCGGACGTTCGGTTGCGACTCGACACCGTTTTTTCAGGCGTTTTTCTGCACGCTACGTTCAGACATGATAGAAATGCAGATTTGATTATCAATAAAAAAGACATCGTGCGGCGCGAATTGCCTGGTGATATTATCATTTTTCCGCGTGTGAGAAAGCCGCAAATGACTCCCACCATCAAAGCCTTTACCCGTGAGTTGGGTTGGGAAGTCGTGGAGGGAAAAAACGCGGCATTTAGCGGCAAATTTGTGAAAGGTTTCAAGGAATTGTTTTGCGTTTATGCGATGCGTCATGCGCGTCCCGAAAATTTTTTGACCGACGAAATGCAAAAAGCATTGGTCGCTTATCACGAAAAAACGCAAAAAGAAATGCACCTTTCGTTGCGCGGACAAGACGTTTTTATTGCCGTCGAACAGCAAAAAGACCTCTTGGAACCTACGATTTGGCGGTCAAATACGAGTTTTGAACTGATTCGAGAGTTTTACAACGACATTCAATTGCTCTTGGAAATTGTGTTGGACGTGGACGCAAACAACTAATTTTTTTGAATTGTCAAAACAATTTTACAAAAAAAAATGCGTTTAAATAAAACACGTCTATAAAAAAAGTCCTATCTTTGTTTTGTCAAAAGAATGTAGAACGAAATTTTTTAAAATATGACTACCAAAAAATCGCTAACTCAAACCTATTTTTCGTTGCTTTTTTTAGCAATTGTTTTGTTGTTTTCAAATTGTAAAAACGGCGAACCTACGAACACCAAATTGTCGTTTAGTCGAAAAACGATTGAAAAAAAACTTGAAGATGATGGGACGCGCAATGAAATGACCGCCGAAGCAAAATTGGCGTTTCCGTTGGCAGAAGGCAATCCCGCTTTGCGCGATTCGATGCTCCTTTTTGCAGAAAATTTTGCAGTTAACCGCTTGTTGAGCAGCGCGCCGACGGCAGGAATGAACGTAGATTTGGCAATTACACAGTTTTTTAATCGCTTCATCGAGTCTTACAAAGATGCCGAAGATGGGTATTTCAAATCGTGGTCGGTGGAAACGCATGACTCGATTTTGGGTAATTCCGTTCGCGCCGTTTCGTTGCGCATGACCGCCGAAATGTACGCCGAAGGTTCGCAAGATGACCATCTGATTGCCATTGCAAATTTCAATCCATCGACAGGAACGCGCATTGACATTAAAAAACTTATTACCGATGCCGCAGGTTTGCAACAACTTTGTGAGAAAAAATATAGAGAAATCGAAGCCGATGCTTTCAAACAAGGCTATCAAATCGAAGAATTTAAATTGCCCGAAAATATTGGAATTGTCGAAAAAGGTTTGATTTTTCATTACAATATGTACGAAGTTGGCAATAGAACCGTCGGCGATACGGAGTTTTTTATTCCGTATAGTGAGTTAAAAAATTATATAAATTTTGAACCTGTCTCGAAAGCGGCTCCTTAAATTTGGATAATTATTTTTTAAAACATCAAAAATCCCTTTGCACGCGCAAAGGGCTTTTTTTTTATACCCCCCAGTATTTTCTCTCCTCAATCCCCTCGAAGGAGGGAAGTAAATGCGAAATATACTGGGGGGGGGACTTTTAGAACAATTTTTAAGGAAAAATGAACTATGTTTCTCAAAAATTGTATCTTTGTTGTTCAATTAATTAATTATCAAATTTCGTTTTTTTATCTAACTATTTATGATGCAGCATTCAACCGCTTTACAGTCGTTGTTCCCTTCGGCTACCGAAATTCCTACTGAATTTGACTTAGTTTCGCCCATTCATCAACGAGAATACTTGTTGGACGGCAAAATTGTGACGTGGTCAGGCGCGATGCAAGAAGTGCATTCGCCGATTCACATTCGGTCGGAAAAAGATGGTGATTTGTTAGAACCTAAATTGCTGGGTTCGTATCCGCTTATCGGCGAAACCGAAGCCCTTGCTGCCCTCGATTCGGCAGTTGCGGCGTATGACAACGGAATGGGGGAGTGGCCCACGATGTCGGTGAGCCAAAGGATTGCTTGTGTAGAGAAATTTACCAAAATGATGTTGGGCTATCGCTCTGTGGTCGTCAAATTATTGATGTGGGAAATCGGGAAAAGCCTTGCTGATTCCGAAAAAGAATTTGACCGCACGGTCGAATACATCTATCAAACCATTGATGCGTTGAAAGAACTCGACCGACGTTCGTCTCGGTTTGAAATCACGCAAGGCATCATCGGGCAAACGCGCCGTTCGCCGTTGGGCATCGTGTTGTGTATGGGTCCGTTCAATTATCCGCTCAACGAAACATTCACGATGTTTATTCCTGCTTTGATTATGGGAAATGTTGTGTTGTTTAAACCACCGCGACAAGGTGTTTTGGTGCATTATCCATTTTTGGAAGCATTCAGAACTTGTTTTCCGAAGGGCGTTGTCAATTCTTTATACGGCAGAGGAAGCGTGGTGGTGCCGCCGTTGATGGCTTCGGGTAAAGTTGATGTTTTGACGCTCATCGGTTCGAGTCGCATGGCGGATAAAATCCAAAAAATGCACCCGAAAATCAACCGATTGCGTTCGGTTTTGGGGCTTGATGCTAAAAATATGGGCATCGTGTTGTCGAATGCAGATTTGGACAATGCCGTCAATGAATGTATGCTCGGTGCGTTGTCTTTCAACGGACAACGTTGTACGGCTTTGAAAATATTGTATGTTCATCAGTCCGTAGCGGAGCAATTTATTGAAAAAATGAATGCCGCCATTGCCCAATTAAAAGCAGGAATGCCTTGGGAAAAAGGCGTGCAAATTACGCCCGTTGCCGAACCTGAAAAGCCCGCTTATCTGGACGAAATTATTGTAGATGCCGTTCAAAAAGGGGCTAAAATTATGAACAAACAAGGCGGAACGGCGCATTTGTCGTTTGTTTTTCCGACGATGTTGTTTCCCGTAAATGCCCAAATGCGGGTTGCGACCGAAGAACAATTTGGTCCCGTGATACCGATTGTGCCTTTCAATGACTTGAATGAGCCGATTCAATATCTCATTCAATCCGACCATGGGCAACAAGTTTCGATATTTGGAACTGATGCCGCGCAAATTGGACATTTGATTGACCATTTGGTCAACCAAGTTTCTCGCGTGAACGTAAATGCGCAATGTCAGCGCGGACCAGATACGTTTCCGTTTACAGGTCGCAAAGATTCGGCGCAAGGAACGCTTTCTGTTTTCGATGCGTTGCGGTCGTTTTCGATAAGGGCGGTCGTGGCGACCAAACAAACGCCGCAAAATACCGCCTTGTTCAATGAAATTATTGATGAAAAAGAATCGAACTTTTTGTCAACGAAATTCATATTCTAAATATTTTTTCAAAAAATTATAGAAGGTTATCATTTAGGCGTTGTTAATTTTTTTAATAACGC
>JBJOPA010000340.1:0-6553 GCA_046051005.1 Bacteroidota bacterium | reverse complement strand
ATTCACGGGCGGCAATTTGGTTCAAATTTCGCTCGTTTATTTTGTCGGCGATGTCGTTTCGAGTGGTCAAGGTGATGTAATAATCGGTTTCCTTAAACTCGGGTTCGTGTCGTTCGTTGAGTTCTGCCAAGTCGTCAAAATCTATTTGATTCAAGCGAACGGCATCTAACAAACGGATAAAACGGCGGGCAGATTGCCGATAAACTTGGCGCAATTCGAGGTGTTCTAACGTAAAATTGCCATAAAGCGGGTCGAATACTTGGGCGGAAAAAAAATAAGGCGACGTGTAATGCGTCTTGAAATATTGCATTTCTTCTGGACTTGATACAACGGGCGGCAACTGAAACATATCGCCAAAAAAGACCACTTGAACGCCGCCAAAAGGCAACGGATTGTCGCGATTGATGCGCAGAAAAAAATCAATATGGTCTAACATATCGGCTCGAACCATCGAAATTTCGTCAATCACCAACACTTCCATGCGCGTGTAGAGGCGTTTGTCGCGCCGTTTTTTGATGTCTTCACGATGAAAAAAACGACCCGGAAAACCAAAAAACGAGTGTATCGTTTGCCCTCCGACGTTCAACGCGGCAATGCCTGTGGGCGCAACAATGGCGACTTGTTTGCGCGTGGTGGCGCAAAAAAGATGCAACAAAGTAGATTTGCCCGTGCCTGCGCGACCCGTGATGAACATATTGGTGCGCGTTTTTTCTAACACATCGAGGGCGTATTGAAAATCTCCGTTTAGTTCGAGACTATTTAACATATTTTTTTATTTATACTTCTTTTGGGTTTATGTTTTAAAATTATCAAAAATAAATAAATTTTATATTATTATTTATTTTATCGCAATAAACCTATTGAACGGGTTGCCTTTTTGTGATTTTAAAAAGGACACAAAGATAGCAAAAAGACCTAAAAAAGACTACCCCCCAGTATATTTTCGATTTTTAGAGGAAAAAAATCAAATTATACTGGGGGGTAGTCTTTTTTGTCTCAAAAACTGAAAATATTTATACTTTGAAGAATTTTAAAACCAAAATCTCCGCCAACAATGCCAACAACGCCAAGATGACCAACCAACGCCACAACACAACACCCGTGTCTTGTTCGCCCACCAATGCTGTGAAATTCGCCTCTGTATTGGCATCTAAAACCTTCAATCCGTTGCGTTCTTGTTTTTTCAAATCGGCAATCGTCGTGAACGACAAATCAGATTCTTTGCGGTCAAAATTGAACGCATATTTCGCCAAAATAGAATCGGGACGCGCATAGAGACTGTAAAAACCAGCCTCGTTTACGCTTTCGCGCACGCCTAAAATGGCTTTGCCCGCCACGATGCGTTGTTCTGGAATAAATTCTTCGGTGCGTCCTTTGAGTTTAAACGCCGTTTCGCCAACAATGCCCTTGCTATCGGCTTCGATGAAATCGTCTTTGCCGAGTGTGTAGGCAATGCGCCATTCTTTGGCACTCGAAATTGCCATTTTATAAATCATCGGCACAAAAATTTCACCATTTCTGACCAAATTATTCACTTTTTCGTCCAAACTGGCGGCTCCGAGATAAATATTGCCGTTGCCGACTTTGTTTTTTGTCAAAAAACTGGAACCGTCGCGATACGACAACAACGTTTCGCCGCTGCGGTTTTGGATTCGATAATTGCTCGTCGTAGCGGGCAATTTCATGTTCTGAATTTGATTTAAAAACACATCTTTAAACACAAACTCATTGGTGTTGACGGTCGAAACCTCGCGTTGTCCATTTTCCAACGCGCCCAATCCATTGGCATTGCAACTGCCCAGAAAGTTTTGATACGAAGTCAAATCTAACGCGCCGCCCGACGGTGGGAAAATCAAAAGATTGCCACCATTTTCTACATATTTTTTCAATTCTGCACCCAAACCCGACGAAATATTGGTGACATTGTTGAGGATAATGATTTGAAAATTCGTCAATTTCGAGTAATCCAAATTGCCCGTCGAAGCGTTTTGTAGTTTGAATACGCGACTGCTCATCAACGCGGCATCAACAAAACGATTGGCTGCGCCGTCGGCAATATTCAAGGCGTTCAGCACCATTGGCACTTGGAAAGTGAAATAATAATGGTCGTCGAATTGGATTGGATAATCCGTAATTTCCAATTCTGCCTCGTGGAAACCGCCTTGCGTGAGCGTGATGGCGATGGTGTCGGTGGCAGTTTGATTGGCTTTTATGTTGAGCGTGCTGACGGGTTTGAGTTGCCCGTCGAGTTTCAAAGTGAGTCTTACGTTTTCTACATTTTCGTTGGCATAATTCCGAACGCGAACGATTAACGGATTCGTCTGACCCACCATTTGCACAGGCGATTCAAACCATGCGGAATCAATGGCGACATTTTTCTGTTCGACAGACGTAAGCGGAATCAAATTTACATCAATACTCGAATCTTTAAATAAACCAATATCGCTGATATTTTTTTGAAAATCGGACAACAAAAACGCGACGCGATTGGGCGTTTTGGCGGTCGAAAGGGTTTGCGCTTGCTTTGTGAGGGCGGTGGAGAGGTTTTGTACTGGGGGGGTCGCTTTCACCTCGTCAATGAGGCGCAATGCGTCTTCTTTGGAGACCAAACGTTGGTGTTTGCCCTCGAAATTATTGGTCAGAATCTGGAAACGGTCGTCGGCTGCATAGGCGTTTACGATTTCGCGGGCGCGTTGCTTTGCTTTGTCCAACAAATTCAAATCTTTTGACATCGCCGCCATCGAAAACGAGTTGTCAATGAACACCGACACGGCTTTTTCTCCCTTTTTAACGGTCGTTGCACGCGGAATGAAGGGTTGCGCGAAGGCAAATACCAACGCCGCCACCGCCAAACAACGCAACAACAACACCAATAGGTTGCGCAATCGCCGCCGCGATGCAGACTCCTCTTTCAACTCGCGTAAAAAGCGGACATTGGTAAATAAAACGGTCTTAAAACGACGAAAATGAAACAAGTGAATCAAAATCGGAATCGCCAACGCCGCCAACGCTGTCAAAAATATAGGAAAAACGAATTGCATACGCTAAAATTCTGCCTTGAAAAGGATTTGTCTTACTATTTTTTACTTAATAAAGAAACTTTAATACGTCAAAACCAATGCCTTTGTTGCGTCCGCCGTTCATTCGCAATGGGCAAGTTGTTGATTGATTTCTTCGACCGTAAAAGTGGCTTCGGTATTGCCAAAATGCGTGCCGACGTAGTTCAAAATATTGGCAATATCGGCGGCTTTCAGTTTGTCATTGGCGGGCATCGGTTGGTCGGAATAGACTTTTCCATTGACGACAATAGTTTTGTTTAGCCCTTTTTGAAGGATACACGCCAAGGCTGCCCGATTGTTTTTGAGGTAATCGGATTGCACGAGGGTTGGAATCAGTTCGCCCAAGCCAACGCCCGTTTCCATGTGACAATTGGCGCATTGACTTTTGTACAATGCCGCGCCGTTTTCGTAAGTTTCCGTTTTACAACTCAATGCCAATGCAACGATGGCAAAAACGCTCAAACCAAATCCAATTTTCATAAAATTTTTCATCTCAATGCTTCATTTTTTTATTAAAATTCTTGAAAAAATGCCCCCCCCCAGTATATTTGGCTAAAAAATCAAAAAATCATCAAAAAGGGATCATTTTTTAATTATAATTTATTTTTAATTGTTTTGATTATTTTTCTCTTGTTTTTTGCGTTCTCTTCGCTGAATTTCTCGCGGGTGAAAGGTTTGAATGGTTTCGCGGAGATAATCGGTGTCAATGTGGGTATAAATTTCGGTCGTCGTGATGCTCGAATGCCCCAATAAATCTTGGACAACGCGCAAATCCGCGCCGCCTTCGACCAAATGCGTCGCGAAAGAGTGTCGAAACGTATGCGGTGACACGCTTTTTTCAATGCCAACGGCTTCGACGGCACTTTTGATAATCAAAAAAATTTGGATTCGACTGATTGCCGCGCCGCGTCCGTTCAGAAATACGATGTTTTCAAATCCTTTTTTAGGCAATTCTTGTACGCGCACAAAATCTATGTAAACGCCCAACAAGCGCATGGCTTCTTCGCCGATAGGCACGAGGCGTTCGCGGTCGCCCTTTCCGACGACGCTGATGACGTTGATGTCGCGAAAAACGTTGCTGATTTTGAGTTGACAAAGTTCCGTCACGCGCAATCCGCAGGCGTAAAGCAGTTCGAGTATAGCGCGGTTGCGTTGCCCGCGAGGGTTGCTCAAATCTATGGAATTTAAGATGGTATCAATTTCTTCAACGGTCAATACATCTGGAATTTTTCTTTTTTGTTTGGGCGTTTCCATAAAATCGGTGGGCGCACGGTCGAGATAATCCGAAACGATAAGAAACCGATAAAACGTTTTGAGTCCCGACAAAATTCTCGCTTGCGAAGCGGGCGACAGTTGCAAATCGTATAGCCACGCCATCATATTTTCAATTTGTGCGGCTTTTACTTCGAGTGGCGGCGTTGGGTTGCCGTCTTGTTGCAAATAGGCGGTCAATTTTTCGACATCGCGTTGATAGGCGGCAATCGAATTGGGCGAAAGCGAGCGTTCGAGTTTCAAATACGTGGCAAATTCTTTCAAGGCGGCTTCCCAAGTCATGTATTGTTGTGGTATATTTTTTAATAATTAAATGACAAACGATTCTAGAAAAATTGGACACAAAATTAGCCTTTTTTTCTTAAAAAATGGGAAATTGTGGATTGATTTTCAGAGATTAAAGATTGGTTTGCCTTGATAATTTTTATTTTCGACTGGTTTTCCTTGAAATCAGTCAAAAATGGTCGTTTATACTGGGGGGGGCATATTTTTTAAAAATTTTCATTTAAGAAAAGAAAAAATAATATATTTGCTTCTTTATTTGCTAAACAAATTTTTTGATATGAAAAAAGCTATCTTTTTTTTTAGTTTTATGGCTTTGTTGCCAATGTTCATAGTGGCACAAAAGGTTAAAAAAGTAGAGTTTCGCCTACAAATGGGCGGTCACTTAAATGATTTGTCGTATGCTTATTCCGAAGCGGAGCCTACCAAATCGGGCATTCATGGCAATTTTATGGTACGTTTTTCGCCCTTTGGCGGCATTTCGTGTTGGAGTGGCTTGCAATATATTCAGAGGGGTGGCAGGTCGGATTTTTTTTGGCATGGCGCATTTAGAGGAATTAGCAGAGTTCAAATTACTGCATTAGACTATCTGCAAGTGCCGATTTATTGGAGTTATCGCCACAAAAAATCTGAATTTGAGTTTGACTTGGGCATTCATTATGGACTCTTGACGCGAGCGAAGCGGAGAGATTTAACATTTGATGTACAAGGGAAGGTGTCTTCAATAATTGATTCTGATTTAATGTATCTTATTGCTGACAATAAAATGCGGCGGCACACCGTAGGTTTTAGCTTTCAATTGGGGCTTTCTTCGTCCCAGCATCTAGATTTAATGCTGTTTGGTAGTGGCGATTTTTATGGTTACAAATTAGATTCATATCCCATTTCATTGGGCTTTAATGTAGGTTTTCGGTTCTAAAATAAAAAGTAAATTATTTTCATAACTAAAAATATGCCCCCCCAGTATCCAAGCCCCAAAACGGGTTTTATACTGGGGGGGCATATTTTTATCAAAAAAAAATGTCTTAAAAAACGACTTAAATAAACGGCGTTTTACAGACGGTGGCGGCTAATTTTTTGCTGCCAAAATCAATAAAAATTTCAGAACCCACGACATCATACGGTTTGTTGACATAACCCATGCCGATGGGTTGGTCAAGCGTTGGCGATTGCGTGCCAGAAGTGACCATGCCAATCGTTGCGCCGTCGCTGTTCAAAATAGGGTAGTGGTGACGCGGCACACGGCGTTCGTTCATCGTAAAACCTACCAATTTTCGGGTTACGCCGTTGGCAATTTGTGCTTTGAACTTGTCAACACTCGTGAAATTTCCTTTTTTTGTTTTAGTTATCCAGCCCAAACCTGCTTCGATGGGCGAAGTTTGGTCGTCAATGTCGTTGCCGTACAAGCAAAAACCCATTTCGAGTCGCAACGTATCTCGCGCACCCAAGCCAATTGGTTTGATGTCTTGCGCTTTTCCCGCTTCAAAAATGGCGTTCCAAATGGCGGGCAAATCAAGATTATTGGCATAAATTTCAAAGCCTCCCGCGCCCGTGTAGCCTGTGGCGGAAATCAATACATTTTCTGCGCCCGCAAAAGTTCCTTTCTGAAAATGATAATATTTGATGGCATTTAGGTCAACTTCTGTCAAAGATTGCAACACTTCGGTCGTTTTTGGACCTTGCACGGCAAGCAAACCCGTTCGTTCGCTGATGTTAATCATTTGTGCATCGAAACCAAGCGTTTCTTTGATGTCTTGCAACCAATTCCAATCTTTTTCAATATTAGAAGCGTTGACGACCAACATAAATGCCTGTTCTCCTGCTGCGCAATAATCTTCGGGCAGGCGATAGACGAGCAAATCGTCCACGATTCCGCCCGCTTCGTTCGGAAAACAAGCGTATTGTGCTTGGAAAATGTCTAATTTTGCTGCATCGTTAGA
>JBJOPA010000339.1:0-7330 GCA_046051005.1 Bacteroidota bacterium | reverse complement strand
TGCACCTCCAATCGGTCCTGCACTCGGTGCAAAGGGCGTGAATATCAACGAGTTTTGCAAACGATTCAACGCAGCCACACAAGACAAGCCCGGTGAAATCTTACCCGTGATTATCTCTGTTTACAAAGATAAATCATTCGATTTTGTTATCAAAACGCCTCCTGCGGCAGCGCAACTTTTGAAGCTTTCAAAAGCCAAAAAGGGTTCGGCTCAGCCAAACCGCAACAAAGTAGGAGATGTGTCTTGGGAACAAGTTCGTCAAGTTGCAGAAGTGAAAATGCCTGACCTCAATTGTTTTACAATTGAATCCGCTATGAAAATGGTGGCAGGTACCGCACGCAGCATGGGTATCACTGTATCTGGCAAAGCACCTTGGGAAGAGTAATATCTTCCGAATGGCAGAGGGAGTCTCGCCTTTCGCCGATTACAATATTTGAGTTGTAATTCAGAGAAATGGGACGTTATTACCTAAACTTTTAAAAATCTCCATCAAAATGGCAGACGGTAAAAGAAATCACGCCCCGCGCGTGAAAACGCCAAAGAAAAGAAAAGAAGCCGACAAGAAAGTGGATTCAAATAAGATCTACAGCTTAGATGAAGCCATGAACTTGGTCAAAGAAGTCAATTTGGTAAAATTTGACGCATCGGTGGACATTCACATTCGATTGGGCGTTGACCCTCGTAAAGCAGACCAAAACCTTCGGGGAACAGTGTCTTTGCCGCACGGTACGGGTAAAACAAAACGTGTTTTGGTGCTTTCTACGCCCGACAAAGAGGCGGACGCAAAAGCAGCAGGCGCAGACCACTTTGGTTTGCAAGATTATATCCAAAAAATCAGCGAAGGTTGGTTGGACGTGGACGTAATCGTAGCATCGCCAAATGTAATGGTTCAGTTGGGTAAAGTGGCGCGCATTTTGGGTCCACGTGGCTTGATGCCAAACCCTAAAACTGGTACGGTCACCAATGACATCGCCTCGGCAGTCAGCGAAGTGAAAAAGGGTAAAATCGCTTTCCGCGTTGACAAAACGGGTATCATTCACGCATCAATTGGTCGTGTTTCATTTGCACCCCAACAATTGTTGGACAATGCAAACGAACTCATCAACACACTCGTGAAAATGAAACCTTCTACGGCAAAAGGTACTTATGTTCGTAGCGTTTCCATCGCCAGCACGATGTCTCCCGGAATCAAAGTAGATTCCAAATCAATCAAAAGTTAAATTACTTTCTAAATCGTAAGACATGACGAGAGAAGAAAAAGGTGTAATTATTGAAGAAGTGAAAGCATTGTTGGAAGAATATTCGTTCTTCTACGTGTTAGATGCTTCTTCGATGACGGTTGGTCAAACCAACCAACTTCGTCGCACTTGCTTCGAAAAAGACATTTTGGTAAAGGCTGTGAAAAATACATTTGCCGTTACTGCAATGAAAGATGCAGATGCTTCGAGAAATTATGCTGCTTTGTTCGACAGTTTTAGTGGTCCGACCACGATTATGTTTACAAAAACAGCGAAAGCGCCCGCAGAACTTATCAAGGCGTATCGCAAAAGTAGTAGCACTGAAAAGCCTGTTTTAAAAGCAGCTTACATTGATACCGCAGTTTTTGTAGGCGACGACCAATTGGCAACGCTCGAAAAACTCAAGTCGAAAGACGAGTTTATCGGCGAAGTGATTGGCTTGTTGCAATCGCCTGCGCGTAACGTCATTTCGGCGTTGCAATCGGGCGGTCAAACTATCGCAGGTTTGGTCAAAACGTTGGAAGAGCGTGCAGCTTAATGTTAGAAATGCCGTCTAATGAACGCGCATCATCTATCAAAAAATTTTAATTAAAAATTTAATTGTTAAATTACGCTCCAAAACCCCAATTATACTGGGGGGGGGCATAAAATTGATAAAAAAAGTCATGGCAGATATCAAAGCATTGGCAGACCAGTTGGTCAACTTGACCGTTAAAGAAGTTCAAGAACTCGCAACCGTATTGAAAGATGAGTACGGTATCGAACCAGCAGCAGCAGCAGTTGCAGTAGCAGCAGCTCCGTCAGGTGACGGTCAAGCAGCAGCAGCAGAACAAACAGAGTTTGACGTAATCCTCGTTTCGGGTGGCGCAAACAAACTCAATGTTGTGAAAGAGGTGAAAAACATCACAGGTTTGGGCTTGAAAGAAGCAAAAGACCTCGTTGACGGCGCACCACAACCTGTAAAAACTGGTATCTCTAAAGCAGATGCAGAAGACCTCAAAAAGAAATTGGAAGAGGCTGGCGCACAAATCGAAATCAAATAATTTTGATTCAAAAAATGCGTTCATAAAAACGGCTCAACCGCGTCAAGCGTGTTGAGCCGTTTTGCTTTGCGTTACCTTTTTTTTTATAAAAAATCCCGCCCTTTTCTGCATTTTACAAGCAAAAAAGGGCGTGATTTTATTAAATATACTGGGGGGGCATATTTTTTTGAAAAAATTAGAATTCGTAATTATAAAGCAAAGAAACGTTCAAAGGATTTTTGATGTTGGGCATGTAACCGATATGTGGCTTGATGTGATGCTGTTTGTTGAGCAACACATCGGCACTCAAAAACAAATTTGACGTACCGTTCGTAGGGAACTCGTGGAAACTAACACCACCTCCAAAGCCGCGAAACGTTTTTTCGCGCCAGTCTCGGGGTATTATATCCAGTCGTCCCATGACTATCCCATTGCTCATACCCGACAAATCGCTCGCACCCATCTGCGCTGTAAACTTCGTTTCCTCACCAACAACTCTTATTTGTAAAAAAGGCTTTACCCATTTATCTTCTGCCTTTCTGTCCAATAATTCAAGGGCGTTAAAGCCATCGCCTTGTGCCAAACCCACACGAAAACCCGTGCCTACTTGATTTTCTCTACCCATAAAAAGACGAAAATATTTCCTATTGCTCGCGTATGATTGTTCTGGATTATAAAAATTTTCAAGACCACCTTGAAACCCTAAAACAGTTCGGAAATTCCGTTTTGACGCACGCAAATAGCTATATCCACCCATGACGTGATTGTAAAACGGTCCGATGGGCTTTTCATAATTCTTTTGAACGCAAACAGGCGTGCTGGGCGAAGCACAACCACCGCCTTGATATATTACTTTTTCGCAAGGATAAAAGGTGGTTCCCAAATTATTATTGTTGTAAGCGAATGAAAAATTATGGATAGCGGGATTCATTTTTTTGACAACAGGTGTGCTGTCTGAAAGTATCATAATTGGGGGTCTTCTCGATGCATGCGTTTGGCTCATCAGCGTAAAGGCAAAAATGACTATCGAAAGTGGCATCAAATGATAAGAAATTTGTGGACGTTGTTGCCACATTTTCACTAAAACGGTCAGCGCGGCAATGCCTATCAACAAATGTAAAACCACTTTTTCGGGCGACGAAAACCAATTTTTAAACATAAAAATGAAGAGCGTAAAGCCTAACACTACCGCCAAATGTCGTTGCAATTGGGGCGTTTGTTGGGCATTTTTTGCATCATCAATTTTTGAACTATGAAGTTCTCTATGTCGCAACAAAAGCAACCACACGGCAGCAAAAAACAACATCACCCATTGTACGATTTGCAAACCAAAAACCATTTTTCCTAAATGTTGATTCGTAAAAGGGTCGCGAAAAAACTCCGTAACAAATCGCCCGATGCTCATGCAAGCCATGCTCGCCATGACCAGACTTTCCGAACCTTTGAGTTTTTTCCTTAGAAACAACAAAATTAAAATGGTGAAAATGGCAACCAGAATCATATAAATTTGGACAGGGTGAATCGCTTTCGTCGTCAAACTGTCTTCGTGAATTTGCCCGAAAAGAATTTGACGACCCAATATCGGACTTTCGCCGACGTAGCGTACCCCCCAGTCGCCGTTGGTGCAAACACCAAAACAGCAACCCGCTAACAAACAACCCACACGCTGAAAAATCATGATGACAGGCAACACAAACGCCCACGCATCGCCCACGCGCACGCGAAAACCAGCCACCCGTTTGGCAATCCAAATGCCGAGTAATCCGCCTAAAAATCCGCCAATTGCCGATTTTTGACCCGCTTCGACCTCCCCCCCAGTATCGAAGAGCATTTTGAGGTTTTCGAGGGGCGAAATGCCGATTTTGCTGCCTAACACCATGCCCGCCAACGTAATGGCGCACACCAAAAGCCAACTGCTGGCAGCATAACGCCGCCGAAAACCCTCGAATAAAAGCAGTAACAACCCTGCGGAAAACGCAATTTGATAAAAAACGGCGTAGTAGCCGCTCGTCCAGTCTAAATGAATTTGCATATCTAATTTTTATTTTTGAAGTGAGAAAAAATATTTCATTACAAAAATAAGAATAAAAAAAGATTATGCGTTATTTTTTTTAATAAAAAATAAAAAAATGTATTGAAAATGTAAGAAAAATTGTGATAATTGGCTGAAAATGACAATTTTGTAGGGTTGAGAGATGAAAAAGTATTACATAATTTGTCTTATTTTTTTGAAAAATGCACTTTTGGACGGGACGATACTGGGGGGTATCATTTTTTCGGTCAAATTATCGAAAACAAGATTAATTTTGCGTCCGATTTTTTCTATAAAATTTTATTCAAAATGATGACAATGGACGTTCGGATTCAACAAACAGCCGATAAAAAAATGGTCGGAAAACAAATGACCATGACGCTCGCAAACCCACAAACCTTCAAATTGTGGCAATCTTTTATGCCGCATCGTCGCGACGTTCAACAAGTCGTCGGAACGGATTTGTTTTCAATAAAAATTTTCGATTCCTCGCAACCTTTTGACTTTAATAATCCCGAAATGACGTTCCAAAAATGGGCAGCCGTAGAAGTTTCCGAATTTCAAAACGTGCCTCAAAACCTAGAAACACTCGTCTTGAAAGGCGGTTTATACGCCGTTTTTGCCTACACGGGCGACCCAAGCGGCGCGGAAAACGCATTTCGATACATTTTTGAAACTTGGTTGCCCAACTCGGATTATGTCTTCGACTCGCGCCCACAATTCGAGATTTTAGGCGAAAAATATAAAAATAATCACCCAGATTCCGAAGAAGATATTTACATTGCCATCAAAAATAAGTAAAAATAAATAAAAAAAAACACCCCCCCAGTATTCGGCGCATTTTTTCTACATTTGCGCTTCATTTTTGAAATGAAAAATAAAATCAAATTTTTTTTAATACCTTTTTTATAGTTTTTTTTTAGAAAAATATGTCAAAACAACTGATTGAGTGCGTCCCGAATTTCAGCGAAGGGCGCGACCTGACGATTATCAAACAAATTACCGATGCCATCGAGCAAGTCGAGGGCGTTCAACTCCTAAACGTTGACCCAGGAAAAGCCACCAATCGCACCGTTGTTACGTTTGTCGGCGAGCCTGCGGCAGCCATCGAAGCGGCGTTTCAAGCCATCAAAAAAGCGGGCGAATTGATTGACATGCGCCTCCACAAGGGCGAACACCCGCGCATGGGCGCAACCGACGTATGCCCATTAGTTCCGATTGCCAATATTTCGATGGAAGAAACCGCAAAATGGGCAACAAAATTGGGCGAAAGAATAGGAAATGAACTTTCGATTCCGATTTATTTATACGAAGCCGCCGCCACGCGACCCGACCGTCAGAATTTGGCGACCATTCGGGCAGGCGAATATGAAGGTTTTGCCGAAAAAATTAAAAATCCAAATTGGAAACCCGACTTTGGCGCGGCAGTTTTCAATCCAAAATCGGGCGCAACGGTGGTGGGCGCACGCGATTTTTTGATTGCATATAACGTCAATTTGAATACGACGAGCGTTCGACGCGCCAATTCTGTTGCCTTCGATGTGCGCGAACAAGGTCGTTTTGTGACCGACAGCAACGGCAAAAAAATATTGAATCCCGACGGCGAACCCATACGACAAGCGGGCGCGTGCCAAGCCGTGAAAGGCATCGGTTGGTTTATCGAAGAGTATGGGCTTGCGCAAGTTTCGATGAATTTGACCAATATTCGCGTCACGCCGTTGCACATTGCGTTTGAGGAATGTTGCAAATCGGCGACGAAACGCGGCATGCGCGTGACGGGTTCTGAACTCGTTGGGCTTGTTCCGAAACAAGTGATGCTCGATGCAGGGAAATATTTTTTGACCCAACAACAACGTTCGGTCGGCGTTTCGGAAGCCGAATTGATTCGGATTGCCGTCAAAACAATGGGCTTGGACGAACTCACGCCCTTTGACCCAAAAACGCGAATTATTGAATATTTGCTTGAAAATGAAGCCGATTCGCCTTTGATTCGTCAAAATTTGACGCAATTTGCTGACGAAACGGCATCGGAAAGCCCTGCGCCAGGCGGTGGTTCCATTGCGGCGTATGTCGGTTCGTTGGGCGCGGCATTGGGCGCGATGGTCGCCAATTTGTCGAGTCACAAACGGGGTTGGGACAGTCGGTGGGCGTTTTTTTCGGAAGCCGCCGCCGAAGGACAGCAACTCAAAGACGCATTGTTGCGAAAAGTAGATGAAGATACACAGGCTTTCAACGGGATTATGGCGGCAATGCAGTTGCCAAAAGCGACTGAAAATGACAAAGCCAATCGTAAAAATGCCTTGAGCGCCGCCACGCGACAAGCCATCGAAACGCCGTTGGAAACCATGCGTTTGGCGTTGAAAACATTTGATTTGTTGGACAAAATGGCAGATTCGGGCAATCCAAATTCGATTAGCGACGTGGGTGTGGGCGCGTTGTGTGCGCGGGCGGCAGTCGTGGGCGCATATCTGAACGTAAAAATTAATACGTCAGGTTTTGAAGACAAAAAATATGTGCAAACCGTCTTGAAAGAAGGCGAAACTGCCGTGAAATTGGCAACGAAATTAGAAAAAGCCATTTTGGAAAAAGTAGAAAAGGCAATTGGTGGATAAAAAATTCTAAAAATGTCCCCCCCCCAGTATCCAAGCCGTTTTTCGTCGAAAAAAGGGCGTTTATACTGGGGGGGGCATTTTTTTTTGAAAAAAAAGAATGGAAAAGCCTATTTTTTTATGGACAGAAATGACGGATTTGAAAGCTGGTTTTGATGGTTTTTGGGCGATGAAGATTTAAAATATTTTCGGGTATTTTACAAATTTATTTTTTTTTGATAAGTTTTTTTAATTTTTATTAATAATTCATTATCAATTTATTATGAAATGAAATTTTTTGTTTCTACGAAAAGTAGAAATTTTATATTCAAAATAAAGATTTATTTCTACAAAAAAGGTACAATCATTGCGAATATTTTTGTACTTTCGTGCTTTAAAATGCTAGATTACAATGAAAAAAATGAGAAAAGCTACGTTTATGAAACTACT
>JBJOPA010000338.1:0-6577 GCA_046051005.1 Bacteroidota bacterium | reverse complement strand
TAAAAAAGACACCCCCCCAGTATATTTTGCCTAAACATCACGTTTTTTAAAATATTTAATAAATCAACTGCTTTTTTGTTTACGCGCATAATAAAAAGTTGTACCTTTCGGCGGTTTTTAACCAAAACCAAAAACCTGATTAACAAAACACGTGTTGGAAAAAAGAAAACCACGCCAATCAAAGGTTTGACGACCCATTTTGAGTGGTTTTCAAGGACATCAATGATTTTACAACCTGAAAAGATGACTAACCCAATTTCTCAAAATTTGCGCACCCGTTTTCAAACAGGCATGTTGTTTTCTGTCGTCATGTTGACAGGCATGTTCCTAAAATTGTGGACTTTCAAAATACTTTTTTCAGTCATTTTGTTGGGTTGCCTCTACGAATTTTTCAAGATGTTGCTTGAAAAAGTACCCAATCTTGCCTTTCAACGACTCCGAACGGGCATTGCGATTGGGTTTTCGTATATCCCGTTTTTAATCATCAATTTCCGATGGTTCGACCGATTTACAAGCAATTTGGCGTTGGTCGTTGGGGTGTTGACGTTTCTTTGCGTCGCATTTTTGTTGCTCATCGTAGAATTATTTGCGGGCAGCGAAAAACCTTTTCACAATATTGGCGTAGTTTTCTTGGCTTTTTTCTACCTTTGCGTCCCCTTTTCGATGATTAGCCTCTTGAAATTTGACCAATTGGGCTATTTTTCTCCCAACATCGCATGGGGTGTCATGTTGCTGACGTGGTCAAATGATTCTTTTGCCTATCTCGTCGGTTCTCGGTTGGGCAAAACGCCTTTTTTCCCCCGCATTTCCCCGAAAAAAACATGGGAAGGCACTTTGGGGGGCGTTGTCGGCTGTTTTGTGGTCGCCATCGTATTTTCAAAAATAGGGAAACCGTATTATTTTGAAATGTTATTCGACCGTAGCCCAGCCCTTTCGATGTTCGATTGGTGTGCCATTGCTGCCATCGTAGGCATTTTCGGAACGTTGGGAGATTTGGTAGAAAGCATGTTGAAACGCAGCGCAGGCGTGAAAGATAGCGGCACTTTTATGCCCGGTCACGGCGGATTTCTGGACCGTTTCGACGCTTTTTTGTTCGCCATTCCGTTTGTGGTGATGTATTTGGTATTGAAATATTTGATTTAAGAAATGATATAACTAATTATCAATCAATTTTTTTTATAAACATTAATTTTACAAATGATTAGATTTCATAAGGAAGGCAATTTGATAATCTTGTCAACAACGGCTGTGATAGCGTTGTTGATTGCGGCGGTGTTGCAATGGGTTTCGTTGCCCGTTTTGTCGGCGATATTGATAATTGGGTTGTTGATATTTTATTATTTGGTGCTTCAATTTTTCAGAAATCCGATTCGCGTGATTCCGCGTCCAAGCAATCAAACGGTTTACGCGCCTTGCGACGGCAAAGTGGTGGTGATTGAAGAAGTAGAAGAAACGGAATATTTCAAGGACAAGCGTTTGCAAGTTTCCATTTTCATGTCTCCGTTAAACGTGCATGTCAACCGCAATCCGATTGGCGGCATCGTGAAATATTCGCAATACCACGCGGGCAAATACTTGGTGGCTTGGCACCCCAAAGCATCTACCGAAAATGAGCGCACGACGATAGTGTATTCCAATGGAAAGACCGAAGTTTTGATGCGTCAGATAGCGGGTGCGGTGGCAAAGCGGATCATCAATTACGTAAAAGCGGGCGATGTGGTGACACAGGGCGAAGACATGGGTTTCATCAAATTTGGTTCTCGGGTAGATTTGTTTTTCCCCGTTGATGCCGATTTGAAAATCAAGATAGGCGACATCGTAAAGGGCAACCAAAGTATTATAGGAAAGATAGATTAAAAAGAAATATTCATTTTAATTTCCAACAATAAAGCAGTTTGCAAAATGTTTTTGCAAACTGCTTTATCATTTTTTCTCATAAAAATGTTTCTAAAAACACCCCCCCCCAGTATAAAATGGGTTTTTGGGCAAAAAAAATCGGCTTGCAAAACATTGCAAGCCGATTTTTAGATTTATAAATTGGTTTATGCTTCTACCAATTCTCCTACGATTGGTTTCACCCAACCGAAGGTATCTTTTACTTTCCCTGACCGCAATCCGTTGATGGTGTTGAACAACAATTTGCTAATTTTCCGTCCTTCGACAGGGGGCAACATCATTTTCAAATCACGATAAGTAATACTTTCTACGTCTGAAACGACGGCTGCGGTTCCTGCGCCAAAGGCTTCTTGGAGTGTTCCTTTTTCGTAGGCAGCCACGATTTCGTCAATAGAAACCTTTCTCGTTTCGACTTTAATATTCCTATCTTTCAAAATCTGAATGAACGTATCACGGGTAATTCCTTTCAAAATAGAACCATCTGTATCCGGAGTCACGACAACGTTGTCAATGACAAAAAAGAGGTTCATGGTTCCCACTTCTTGGATATATTTAAACTCGAAAGCGTCCATCCAAATCACTTGGTCGAATCCTTCTTGTTGCGCCAATCGCGCTGGAAGTAGCGAACCTGCGTAATTTCCTGCGGCTTTTGCTTCGCCTGTGCCGCCATCTACTGCGCGAACGTATTTGGTTTCGACTTTCAGTTTTACGGGTTTCGTATAATAAGGTCCAACGGGTCCCGTGATGATGGCAAATGTGTAATCATCAGAAGGTCGCACGCCCACGCTGTCGCCTTGCGCGAACATAAACGGGCGAATGTACAAGGCACTGCCTTCGGTCGGCGGAATCCAATCTCTGTCCATGTCCACCAAAGTTTCCAATGCTTCGAGGAACAACGCCTCTGGAAAACTCGGCATACACAACCGCGCAGCTGACGCATTGATGCGGCGCACGTGTTGTTCTGGACGCAACAAAGCAGGCGTTCCGTCGTACATTTTAGACGCTTTCATGCCCTCGAAAACCGACTGACCGTAGTGAATCGCCAAGTTTGCGGGGTGAATCGTCAAATTTTTGAAAGGAACGATACGTGGATTGACCCATTGACCCTTCTTGAAATCGCACAAAAACATGTGGTCTGAAAAGGTTTTGCCAAATGGAATTTTGTCAAAATCAACTTTGCCTAAACGAGATTTGGTTGTTTTTTTTATCTTAATTTGATACTTCATAACAAACATTTTTTTTAGGTGAAAAAAACGAGAATGAGAGCAGGTTTTAAATGGAGCAATAATAAAAAAATAAAACAAAACTTAACGCCGACTTTAATATGCAAAACTAAAAAAAAATGTAGAGATTTGCACAAAAATTGAAACGTTTTTAGAAATACGATTTTTTCGTAAGATGATAATAATTTGGTTTTAACTTAATTATGACGCAAAAATAGAATTAAATTTTTAAATTGAACCTATTTTTGAATAAAATTTTTTAAATCAACTTTTTTTTTGACAAATATTTTTTTACATCAATGAAAACAAAAATGTCATTCACTTAATAATATTTTGAAAAATGGATTTTTTAGATTTTAAAATTTTTTTAACAAACGAAAATGAGCTACAAAAAAATAGCTTACAAAGTGATGCGCCAAAGCGTTGCTTGGTTTTGTTTGACGACGAAAACGGAAACGCTTCGACCGATTTTTTGAAAAAAATATTGTCCGCCGCAAAGCTAAATCCTGATGCTGATTGCCAAATTGTAGGCATTCCGACCGATTTAGAAGGCGTTTTATCGCTTTCAAATCGCTTGGCGGCAAACGATGTGCGCCAAATTTTAGTGTTTGGCATTGCGCCCGCACAATTGGGGCTTAGGATAGCGCCCCCCCAGTATCAACCGTTTTTTTTCAACAATTGTCAATGGCTTTTCGTCGAAAAATGCACCACTATCGAACAAAACATAGAAATTAAGAAAAAGTTGTGGGCAAATTTGCAAGCCATATTTTTATAATTTTTTACAACTTTTAATAATCTTGATGCAAAGATATTTTGAAGTTGTCTCAAATTTATCTCAATTTTTTTTTCAAAAATTATCTTTCAAAAATGGATTTAAATAATCTATTATCTGTTGTGTCGCGCCCTCGTTTTGCCCTAAAAAAACTTGAATCGCAGCAACCGATTGTTGATGATTTTCATTTTCTAACAACTGTAACAATGCCATTTCAACGGCTTGCGCATTGGGCGCGGCAAATGCGCCGCCTGTTTCGGAAAGGGCAACGGCTTCTTCAAATTTCTTAAATTTCCCACCTTTTGCGCCAAAAATGACGGGCAAATGATGCGCCGCAGGTTCCAAAATGTTGTGAATGCCGCGTCCAAATCCGCCGCCAATATACGCCACGCGACCGTAACGATATATCGCCGACAACATGCCCATCGTGTCGAGTATCAAAATGTCCGAAAATGCCCCCCCCCAGTATCCGAAGCCAATTTTGTATATTTTTGACTCGAAAAACCATTTTTTTGACACAAATTTTCCAAATTATCCAAATGTGGCGCATCAATTTCATGGGGAACAAAAATGAAACGTATATTTTTTTCTTGAAAAATGGCGCGATTTTTTGATAATATGCCCATCAAAATTTGTTCATCAATCGCCCAAGTGCTGCCAAAAATGAACAATTGGGATTCCTTTTTCCAATTTTCGATACTTGTAAATGCTTTGTTTTCTTTTGCAATTTGTTGCACTCTGTCCACCCGAGTATCGCCTGCGACGGTGGTTTTGGTTAGGTTTTTTGCCAACAAAAGTTGTTTCGACGATTCATTTTGTAGAAAAATATGGTCAAAAAAGGTCAAAATATTCAGAAAGAATTTACCATAAAATCTAAAAAAAATCTGATTCGGTCGAAAAATCGCGGAAATGAGCAACGTCGGAATATTTCTTTTTTTCAAATTGGAAAGAAAAAAATACCAAAACTCATATTTTACAAAAACGGCGGCATCTGGTTGCACGATGTTTAGAAAAGTGCGCGCATTTTTGGGCGAATCGAGTGGGAGATAGCCCACAAAATCGGCGTGTGGATAGTTTTTTCGGATTTCAAAACCCGACGGCGAAAAAAAAGTAAGCACAATTTCGCAACGTTCGCCAAATTTTGTTTTGAGGGCTTCGATGACGGGTCGCCCTTGTTCAAACTCGCCCAAACTGGCAACGTGGAACCAAATGCGCCGTTTTTCGGGGTCAGATACTGGGGGGGGGCATTTTTGTTGCCAATGTTGCGCCCAATTGCGTCGTCCAGCCGTCCAAAGTTTTGCTTTTGGATTGCCGAAAAATGCAGCTATGCGAATCGTAAAACCGTATAATTGAACGCCCATTGCATAAAAAAAAGCCCAAATTTTCATCATCTTTTTTCAACTTTTGAAATCGTTTTTAAGTTTCAAAATTTCAATAAAATCGTAAAAAAAAGTAAAAAAAAATTGACCGCCTCGCGCATGTGCGAAGCGGTCAATTTTTTTCACGGAGACATATTATCAATTTCCGTACATCAATTCGGTTGGAATGGCGATGGGTTCGACGTAGGCATTGAGTACGTTGCCTTCTGCGTCCATGATGAGGATTTCGACGCGGCGGTTAAATTTTCGTCCTGCGGGCGTATCTTGTCCATTTTGCTCATTTTTCGCAATCGGATTTGTGCTTCCGAAGCCTTTGATGGCGACTCGGTCGGCTGTAACACTTTTGTTGGACAAATAACTTTTTGCCTCTTTCGACCTTCTTTCCGACAATTGTTGATTGTAGTTGTCGGAGCCTTTCCCGTCGGCGTGTCCTCTAAATTCGACTTTAAATTCGGCGTTTTGCTTCATCAAAACCGCCAATTTATTGAGTTGTTGCTTAGAATCTGCGCGCAATGCGGCGCGGTCGTAGTCAAAAAACAAATGTCGAATGCCTCTTGCGGCGCGGATGGGTTCGGGCATTTCGCCTTCGACGGGGTCTTTGTCGCACTCGACTTTGCACTCGCGTCTCAATTTTTGAACGTCCACGACGTAGGCATATTTAAAGCCTTTGGCGACGGTTTCTCTTTTGACATTTTCGGCTTCTTCGAGGGTCGCAAAACCGCCGAGATAGTAGTGATAGATGCCTTTGTCGTCCACTTTGGAGTAAACGCCTTTGAGCGCGGCAAAATAATTGGAGGGTTGAATGCTGCCAAAAGCGGTAACGTGTACCAAAAAATTGTACTTTGGATTGTTGGCAGGCGCGTCAGTAATGCTTTGCGCGTGTGAAAAATGGGCAACAAACGAGAGCAACAGCGCAAAAACGCCGTTTAGAGAAAACTTTTTCATTAACATTGTAAGTGTATGTTTTTTAATCAAATTAATTTTTAATAAAATCGAAATCGTTTTATTCTGTTTTTTATGCAGCAAATATATTGACAATTTACTTATTTTTTACTTTTCACGATTAAAAATACAATAAATAGGGTATAAAAATAACATTTTTACCAAATTTTGACACAAAGATACTCTTTTTCGACGAAATGTTTCGTAGATAAATATTTTTTGTATAAAAAGTTTGTCATATTTTTTTAAAAAAATATTTAAGGAAAGAAACGAGCGAAATAATTACTCAAACGAAATTTTCTTTCTTTAATAATTATTTTATTTTAGAAAAATTTTCAAAAATGGATAGAAATATCGGTTGGATA
>JBJOPA010000337.1:0-6765 GCA_046051005.1 Bacteroidota bacterium | reverse complement strand
AAACCACCAAAGTCCAGTTGGCTAAAAACTTTCCGACCACAATTTCCCAGTCTTTGAGTGGTTTGGTTGCCAGCAATTCGATGGTTCCCGTTTGATTTTCTTCTGCAAAAGAGCGCATCGTGATGGCAGGAATTAGAAAAATAAAAATCTGTGGAACGATGTTGAAAAAGCCGTCCAAAGCGGCAAATTTATTGTCAATAATATTATTTGCATTCGGAAACATCCACAACAAAAGCCACATCACGACCAAAAAAATAGCCATCACGACATAGCCGATAATGGAGCTAAAAAACGTATTTAATTCTTTTTTATAAATTGCAAACATAGTTTAATCAAAAAAAATAGAACCTAAAAATGAAATATTTTTGAAACCCACGAAACCGAAAATGCGTTGATTTTCGATGCCCGTTTAGTTGGTCAATTGCTGAAAAACGCTTTCGATTGACGTTTCTTCTTTCCGAATTTCGAGCAAACCCAATTTGTTTTCGCTTGCAAAACGCGACACTTCGGCGCGAATATCGACATTGGCAGCCGAAAATAGCTGAAAACGTCCTCCCCCCAGTATTTTGACCTTTTTCACATTCGGAATTTTCAACAATTGTTTTTCCGTCACTTCTTTTTCAAATTCGACGGTCACAATGGTTTCTTTTCCTATGTTTTTGAGGTTTTCGATGCGGTCATTTGCCACAATTTCGCCTTTGTTGATAATCAAAACGTGGTCACAAATCGCTTGCACTTCTTGCATAATATGTGTTGAAAAAATGACCGTTTTTTCGCGCCCTAATGTTTTAATCAAATTGCGAATTTCTACCAACTGATTGGGGTCAAGTCCGCTCGTTGGTTCGTCCAAAATCAGCACTTCGGGGTCGTGAATCATGGCTTGCGCCAAGCCCACGCGCTGCCGATAGCCTTTCGACAAAGCCGAAATGAGCTTGTGTTGCTCGATGCCCAAGCCCGTTTGCTCAATCATGTCCGCCACGCGCACACGAGGGTTGGGCAATTTGAACACATTCGCCACAAACGTTAAATATTCCTTGACATACATATCTTTATAAAGTGGATTGTGTTCGGGCAAATAGCCAATCAAACGCCGCGAAGCCAACGAATCGGTCGAAACATCGTGTCCGCAAACCGTTGCATTGCCCGACGTGGCGGGAATAAAACCCGTCAAAATCTTCATCGTCGTCGTTTTTCCTGCGCCGTTCGGACCCAAAAAACCCAATACTTCCCCTTTTTTTGCTTCAAACGAAATCGAATTTACGGCGGCTTGGTCGCCATATAATTTCGTCAAATTTTCAACTTTTACTGACATGTATTTCTAATTTTTTTTATCCTTTTCGTCCAAAAATCAATTCTTAAAACGGATTTTTTCTTATTTTATGATGTCCATATTTTTGGAAACATCGTCGCGCAACAATACGTCGCGATTGTAATACCAAACGGCGCGCTGTTTGGCTTGGACGGCGTTGGTGCGAAACGGTGTCAAAAACGCATGCCCCAAAGACGCACCTAATAAGATATAAATATTTTTATTAAATTCTCTACGCGACAAATTCTGCGCGTCTCGCAATTTCCAAAATCCATAACCTTGCACGCTCAATAAAGTCAATGTGCCAATCCGATATGCCCACGAATTGTTATTTGATTTTTCAATCTGTTCTAACGCGCTGGGCGATTGGCTCATTTTTTCTTTCAAATTACCTAAAAAAAGACCGTTTCCATAGCGTTTTCCGCCTTGCGTGAACGTATTGAAACGCGAAAGGTACAACGTTTTTTCGTCATAATGTTTCAAAAAAGCATCATAACAATCAGAACCTGATGTGTTTTGAACCAACGTTTTTGCCAATTGTTGACGGTTAAATTGCCAAAATGCCAAATTTTCTTTTTCAAACTGCATCGCTTCTTGATAAACGGCAATGCCCGACAAACCCGCGCCCGCAAACAACATTGCATTTCCCACACTGCGTTCTTCGGACGTTCCCAAATACGGTTGAATCGCCAAACCCGCGCCCAAAAACGTACCCCCCAGTATGCTCAACGAAAAAGACATTTTTTTGCGAATCATGGCATTTCCAAAACTTTTTTTTGCTATCTCTACATCTTCCAAAATTTTTGGAATGCCACCGCCGCCTAACACCGTTTGTTTATACTGTTGTCCATTGAGCGTCATGCCTGCTTCTTTGCCCATCACGGTTTTGTGGTCGTACCAATTTTTGAAATCATCGGCGGCAGGGCGGCAAGGCTCGGGCAACGTGAGTTGCGCGTGCGCCATCGTGGTCAAAAAAAACAAAAAAGAAGCAATCAAGATTTTCATAACATCTAATTTTGGTGCAAAAATGCGAAAAACTATCCAAAAACTATCCAAAATTTACCCAAAATTATTCAAAAATCGTCATTTTTTTCAAAAAAACTTTATCCAAATTTTGTAAAAACGGGAAAAGTAGCTAAAAATTTGCCCAAATTTGACTTGGATACTGGGGGGTAGCTTTTTTTCAAAAAATCTGCTTACTTTTGCGGCGTTTTTGAGTAATTTTCAACACAAATTGATTTTTATTTATAGAATTTAAAATTTATTTGTTGAATATTTCAACGAATTGTTTTAACTTTGCGGCTTGCATGTAACAAAACAATATATAAAATCGAATCATAAATGGCGAATTATTTAGACGAATTAAATCCCGTTCAACAACAAGCGGTGACGCAAACCGACGGCGCGGTGTTGGTCGTGGCGGGTCCGGGTTCGGGTAAAACCCGTGTTTTGACGTATCGAATTGCCCACATCATCGAATCGGGCGTTGCGCCTTGGGAAATTTTGTCGCTCACGTTTACCAACAAAGCCGCTCGCGAAATGAAAGAACGCCTCGAAAAAGTGGTCGGCGAACGCGGCAATCGCGTTTGGGCGGGAACTTTTCACGCCATTTTTGCCCGAATTTTGAGAAATGAAGCCACGCTAATCGGTTTTCCAAGCAGTTTCACGATTTATGATTCCGACGATTCCAGAAGTTTGATTCGTAATATTGTAAAAGAATTGAATTTAAACAAAGAACATTACGGCGAAAGTGCCGTTTTGAGCCGCATTTCTTCCGCAAAATCAAATTTGTTGCCCGCCCGCGCCTACGCGGAAAACATGCCCTTGCGCGAAGAAGACAAAATTGCAAAACGCCCCGAATTGTATCGAATATATGACGAATATGCCAAACGTTGCAAACGCGCTGGCGCAATGGATTTCGACGATTTGTTGTTGCAAACCTTCTTTTTGTTTCAACAACATCCAGAAACGTGTCAAAAATATCAACAAAGATTTAAATATATTTTGGTGGACGAATTTCAAGATACCAATTATTTGCAATATGCCATCTTAAAAAAATTGGCGTTATACCCAAATTCGCCCCAAAACTTGTGCGCCGTCGGTGACGATGCACAATCCATTTATGCCTTTCGCGGCGCAACCATTGAAAATATTTTGCAATTTGGAAAAGACTTCCCAAATTTGCAAACCTTTAAACTCGAACAAAACTATCGTTCGACTACGCACATCGTGGAAGCGGCAAACGAAATTATTTCTTTCAATCGTCGTCAAATTCAAAAGAAAATTTGGACAGAAAAAACCGATGCTCAAACCATCAAACTCATCAAAACGCTCAGTGACCAAGAGGAATCGAAGCGCGTAGCCGATTTGATTTTAGAACATAAAAATCGCTTTCACTTAAAAAATCACGAAATTGCGATTTTGTATCGCACCAATTCGCAATCGCGCCCGTTCGAGGAATCGTTGCGGCGCGTCAACGTGCCGTATCGCGTTTTTGGCGGCACGTCGTTCTATCAACGCAAGGAAGTGAAAGACGTAATCGCCTATTTGCGCTTGATTGTCAATCAAAATGACGACGAAGCATTGCGAAGAATCATCAATTATCCGCGTCGCGGAATCGGCGATTCTACGCTCGATAAAATTGCAAAAATGGCTGCCGAGCGCGTCCAAACGCTGTGGGAAACCCTCCCCCAGTACGAAGGCACAGCGCGTGAGCGAAACGCTTTGCAAGTTTTCATTTCGACCATGAAAGCCTTTATTGACCGCTCGAAAAAGGGCGATGCCTACGAAATTACCAATTTTGTGGTCAAACAATCGGGTTTAATGGATATGTTGAAGCAAGACACGAGCCTCGAAGGATTGGGGCGCATCGAAAATGTAAGTGCTTTGTTAAACGCCATTGCCGAGTTTGTTGAAAACGACGAATTGATTGACGAAATCACGACACCCGATAAATCGCTGACTACGTATTTGCAAAATATCGCATTGGTAAGCGATTCAGATAACAAAAAAGACGATGACGACAAAGTGACGTTGATGTCTGTTCACTCCGCAAAAGGGTTGGAATTTAAGTCCGTTTTTGTGGTTGGCATGGAAGAAAATCTGTTTCCGTCGTTCATGTCGCTTGACACGCCCGAAGGTTTGGACGAAGAACGGCGTTTGTTTTACGTCGCCGTCACGCGGGCGCAAGATTTTTTGACACTCACTTTTGCCGCGTCGCGTTACCGATTTGGGCAACTAAAATATTGCGACCCCAGCCGTTTTTTGGAGGAAATCGGGGCGCAACACATCGAGGCAACGGGTTCCGTCGGCGCGGGCATGGGCAACTCGCGTATGCGCGAACGCGACCCCGACGAAAGCCTCAGCCGCGTATCGGGCGGCGTGATTCGGCGCAACGTGGGCAGCGCAAAAACCATTGTTTCGAGCGTTGACCCTGCCACTTTCAAACCCAGTCCGATGGAAAAAATCGAAGTCGGCATGAAAATTTTGCACCTAAAATTTGGAGAAGGAGAAATCAAGCAACTTGACGGCGCAAAAGACAATCGAATCGCCACTATCCATTTCAAAGATGTAAGCGACCAACCGACCAAAAAAATTATGTTGCGCTTCGCAAAATTGCAAATTTTATAACTTTTTATAAAATTTTAATAATTTTTTCGATAAAAAATAAAACCCCTGTTTTGCAGCCGCAAAATAGGGGTTTTATACTGGGGGGGGCATTTTGGAAGCCAAAATTTTAAATTCCGCGCATCGTTGCGCCTTCTCCGCGCTCTAATTTTGCAAATTGTTTTTTGAACAATCCATCAACCCACGAATCGGGCAAACGAGTAATCATTTTGATAATCCAAGATTTTGGCGCAATCATATATCGTGCTTTTGGATTTTCAGTATTTAAAATTTTATAAATTAATTCTGAAACTTGCACCACAGGCAACGCCGATGCTTCGGTTGCGTTCACAATTTCGCCTACTTGTTTCATGTAAGGTTCGTAATCCGAGCCTGCGTAGGGGTTTGCGGTTTCGCGAGCTTTTGTCCAAATGGGCGTGCGAATCGGACCGGGTTCGACCAATACGACTTTGGTTCCGACCACTTTCATTTCGCGGCGCAAAGCATCTGACAATTTTTCCAAAGCCGCTTTCGATGCCGAATAAGGTCCCAAAAACGGTTGCGTCACAAACGCCGAAACAGAACTGATATTAATGATAGTTGCCACATGTGGATTGCCTTTTTTCGCGCCCAAGAGGTTTGAAAATGCTTGCGTCACGCGAATGACTCCGACGACATTGATGTCAAATTGTTTTGCCAAATCGTCAATTGGCAAATGTTGTAGCGGACCATTCACGGCAATGCCCGCATTGTTGAGCAAAGCGTCGAGATGCGGAATATTATTTTGTTTCAACCATTTTTCTACTTGTGATGCCGCATTTTCTATCGCCAAATTGTCCGTAACATCAAAAATAAGCGGCACAAAGCTACCCCCCAGTATATCGGCAGTTTTTTGGGCATCTGCTTGGTTTCGGACGCTTCCAAAGACCGTCCAACCTTTTTCAATCAAAAAACGAGCGGCATCAAACCCAATTCCCGTAGAAACACCCGTTATCACAATGGTTTTCATTTTTTAAAATTTAAAATTTAAAATTAATAATTATAAATATTTTTTATAAAAACATTTTACAAATAACCTTTTGCTTGCAATTGGAACAATTCTGCATATTGTCCATTTTGCGACAACAAGGATTGATGCGTACCAAATTCTTTTCTCATGCCATTTTCTAAAAATAAAATTTTGTCCGCCATGCGAACGGTCGAAAATCGGTGCGAAATCAAAACCGCCGTTTTCCCGTGCGTAAGTTCCGAAAATCGGACAAAAACCTCGTGTTCGGCGCGTGCATCGAGTGCCGCCGTCGGTTCGTCGAGTATAATCAATTGGGCTTCGCGCATGTAGGCACGTGCGAGGGCGACCTTTTGCCATTGTCCGCCCGACAAGTCAACGCCGCCGTTGAACCGTTTTCCGAGCATTTGTTCGTAGCGTTGCGGCAAACCTTCGACGACTGAATCCGCCAAACTTTTGTGCGCCGCGCTTTCGAGTTCTTCCACATTGTCTTTGTTTTCTATATTTCCAATTCCTATATTTTCATTTGCTTTCATCTGAAATTTGATAAAATCTTGAAAAATAATGCTCATCGTTTCTTTCAATTGCTCGGCGTTGTAGTCTTGAAGCGGCACGCCGTCGAGTTTGATAACGCCGTTGGTGGGTTCGTAGAGGCGCGACAAGAGCTTGACGACCGTTGTTTTTCCCGCACCATTTTCGCCGACCAATGCCAATTTTTCGCCTGCTTTGAGGTCAAAAGTGAGGTCGCGAACAGCATATTTTTCAGAATTTTGATATTTAAAACTCACATTTTCAAACGAAAAACCAATTTTTATGGGATTTGGAACGGGCAAACCTTCCGCGC
>JBJOPA010000336.1:0-4041 GCA_046051005.1 Bacteroidota bacterium | reverse complement strand
ATATAATTTTGACCAATCGCTCGAAAGAATTAAATTTTCATTTTCCGTAAAACCATAAAATGGAAAAATCGCCGCCAAAACCTTTTTTCAAACGTACTCTGATAAAACGTATGCTAATAATTACTGGTCTATTGATACTGGGGGGTATTGCCTTGTTTGCTTTTTTATTGGAGCGCGTGTTGCCCTACGTTCCCATCGCGCCCGTGCGACAAAAAACGGCGATAAACCTCCGTCGCTTCCCGTTGTCTATCGAAAAAATGGACATTGAAGCCGAAAAAGACCTCATTTTGAAAGGGTTATTGGTCAAATCATCGCGCCCGCGTGCGACGCTGATTTTGGTGCATGGCATCGGCGGCAACAAAGAAGGCTATCTCGATTTTGCAAAATCACTCGCGGAAAAGGGTTTTAATGCCTTCATCTACGACCAACGCGCACACGGCGAAAGCGGCGGCGCGTATTGTACGTTTGGTTTTTATGAAAAATTTGATGTCCAAAAAATTGTAGATTCCTTGCAAAAACGCGATAAAAAACTACCGATTGGCATTTTTGGCGCGTCTTTGGGCGGTGCGGTGGCGTTGCAATCTTTGGCAAACGACAAAAGATTGGCATTCGGAATCATTGAAAGTACTTTTAATACGTTGGAAAATGTGGTGGCGCAATACGGAAAAAATTATGTCGGCTTCAGAAGTGAATGGTTGGCGAGTCAGGTGTTGCGGCGTTCGGCGGGCATCGCGCATTTCGACCCGTTTTCGGTGAAGCCCGAAGAGGCTTGTAAATCCATCACGCAACCCATTTTTTTTGCGCATGGAACCAAAGATGAACGCATTCCGATAGAATTTAATAAAAAAAATTATGAAAACACGGCATCAATTGAAAAAGAATTTCATGAAATCATTGATGCCCATCACAATGATTTGCATGCCGTCGGCGGCGAAAAATATGCCCAACTGATGCAACAGTTCCTAGAAAAACAAGTTGCTTCGATGCCCAAAACGCTTTCCTTCAACGAAAAATGGAGAAAACGAATGGAGAAAATTCAGTTTGTCGTCACAAAAACAAATTGGCAACGTCGCATGACTGCAAAAATCCGTTCCAACATCAGAAAAAATTTAAAAAGAAAAAGAACACCGAGAAAAGGATAAAAATTTATCCAATTTTTTCTAAAAAAAAAGTACCCCCCAGTATAAAAACGCTTTTCGCACCCGCGAGAGGCGTTTTTTTTATCCAAAAACGTTCTTTTTTACTTACATTAAATAAAAAAATATTTATCATTACTGAAATGTGCGAAAAATGGACGTTTTCACGGTTGTACTTTTGTCGAAGAAAGCAACAGAAAAGAGTTTGTTTTTTGCGAGGACAATTCGCTCACCTTCAATTTTATTTTTTTTAAGATTTATGTTTTTTAAATATTTTTATTCAATGTTTTTATCAAAAATACATTTTTTACTTACATTAAATAAAAAAATATTTATAATTACTGAAATGTGCGAAAAATAGACGTTTTCATGGTTGTACTTTTGTCGAAGAAAGCAACAGAAAAAGAGTTTGTTTTTTGCGAGGACAATTCACTCACCTTCAATTTTATTTTTTTTTAATTTTATTCTTAACAATTTAGTTTTATTAAAACATTCAAATTTTTTGAATGAATTTTCTTAATAATTTAAAAACTTTTATTTTATGAAAAATTTTATCGTTAGTTTGGTTGCCATTTTTTCAATGTTGACGACCCCCCCAGTATTTGGGCAAAATACGAAAGAAAAAATTGCCGTTTTTGGTTTTTCTACCAAAGGTTTGAATCTTGACGACGAGCAAGCGGCGAATATTGCGCGCATCGAATTAGAAAAAATTGGGCTATATGATGTCTTAGACAAAGCCGACATTGAATATACGCTCAAAAAACAGGGCGCGGCAGACACGCAAACAAAAGATTGTACGAGCAAGCTCTGTATTGCAGATTTGGGCAAAAAAATCAAGTCAGACAAAATGTTATTTGGTTCGATTGACCTTTACGGCGAATCTATTATCGTGAGTTGCAAGTTGTTGGACGTAGGAACGGGCAGCGTTGAGAAAACTCAAGTCACCGAATTTCTCGACCTCAAAAGCAGCATTCCGCAAATGATGGGTCTCAATTTGCAAAAAATGTTCGGCATTGCTGTTGACCAAGAGCAGTTTGTGCGCCTCACGAAGCGCAATAATTTTGCAAACGCCGTCAACACGCCCACCGAAGAGCGCGTCAATTTGTCGGGACCGCGTTTTGGAATGACGTATTTTACGGGCAACGTGAGCAAAATTTTGGGAGGAAAAAAAGTAGATGGCGGTTTCGAGGCGTATCCGACGATGTTTCAATTTGGCTATCAATTCGAGATTCAATACCTAAATCAAGGCAATTTACAAGCAGTTTTTGAGATAATTCCCGTCATCACGGGGCTTGACCAAAACGTGATTATGCCGAGTGTTTCCACATTGGTGGGTTTTCGGGACACGCGCAGCGGCTTTGAAATCGCATTTGGACCGATGGCATACATGAGTAAAATGGCAAAAGGGTATGAGTCAAACGGCAAATTTGTGTTGGACAACGAAGCCCGTCCCGCCAAAGCAGAAGTGGTCGAACAATTGGATTATCGCGGCGAAACGCGGATTAAATCGGCTTTTGTTTTCGGCATCGGCAAGAGTTTCAAATCTGGAAAGATGAATATTCCCATCAATTTTTTCGCCATTCCGAACAAAGAAGGCTGGCGAATGGGTCTTTCGGCGGGTTTCAATCTTCGATAAAAAGAGTAAATATTTTTCAGGAATTTTTATAGCTGGGATTTTTCTTCGTCCGCGAAGGAAAATCCTTTTTTTTTGATATTTGGAAAAAGCTAGCTTGACTTTTATACTTTTTACGTTGTGAGCGATTATACGACTTTTTCTAATTTACTATTCATTAAATTCAAAACTATTTTGATTGTTTGAAGAGCAAAATATAAATTTATGAAATTGATAAATAAAAAAAGTGCGTTTGCTCCCCAATCTTTTGCCATAATATCTGAAAATCCAATTTGCATTTTACTCCGAGCTAAAATCGTAGCAATAGTTCCAACTGTAATCATATTGTCTATCCATAAGTAGAGCCATGACTTTAGATTTTGTAAATTTGTTCCTGATACCGTAATCCACTGCATGTTTACAAAAGCTTTCAGTAAAAGCACATATAGAAAATTGGCTCGTAAATAATTGCCAACGACAGCACCTATTCGTTCTTCGATAAGATGGCTTCTATTTTTCAATTTTTCAAGATTTATTTTCCCGTGACTTTTATAATACAGATGAATTGTGTGAATGTTTTGGTATGCAAATATTGTATAAACCCAAACGATATACCATATTTGGTATGTTAGATGTGGAAAATAGAACTCTAACACTACTATTGACCAAAATGACACAAAATTAACAAGCCAATAATCAACATTTACCATATTAGCACCGAAGCCTAATATTGTTTTGATAAAACTCATAATACACCAAATAAAATCAAATTTCAATCTTTTCGAGGTACAAACCAGTCGATTCAATTCTGTTTTATTAAAATGTAATTCTTGTAATTTGTATGGAATCTTCATTACAAGTAATTGAAATATTACGAGAACTGGGTTTAACCAACTAAGCATTATCTCAACTTTGTGATGAGGATTGAGAACATAGAAGTTATGAAGTGATGAATTGTCTATGCCTTTCATACTTCTGAACAGCTTTCGCAGCTCATTAATGTCTCTTACACCATTAATTTTTTCTTGTTTTCGTTTAATCTCACCTCGAACTTCTGCTGAATATAGTGATTTTTCTTTTGGGGCTAATATTTTTTTCATGATAAATTTTTTTGATAAATTAACAATGAATATATAACAACTTTTTTATAATTTTAGTTCCTTTAAAAAGCTATTTTTTTGATTTTTTTCACTCCCCCCCAGTCAATGGTGTATAGTTAAGGAAAATGTATTGTTATAACTTACTTCAAAATTGGCGTTTTCAGGCGTTTTTGGCGGCGAGATTTACGAAATC